>JALHHX010000207.1 GCA_022837245.1 Lentisphaerota bacterium | reverse complement strand
CCACTTAACCGCAGTTCGCTTATATTCACTTCATGCGTATTGGCTCTCCACTGACCAAACGAGCCATATTGTGCTGACCACGCCACCGCCCCATTCTCCGCGGTCAGTTGCATTGGTGTCCCGAGATGGTCGTTTTGGTAGAAATAATACTGTCCTCCGTCTTTCATAAACAGGGGATCGGTCGTCCAGGTGGAACCGGGGCGGTAGCCATAGGCTTTGAGCTGATGGCCGTTGCCGTCAAATTCGCCAATGAGGCCTTCATCCGCATAGGCGAAGCAAGTCTTCTCGGTCCCCACTTCCTTCCAGAGTCGGCGGCCGAAGGGATCATAATAGTATTGCGCAACCAGTATCCCTGAGCCGCTCTCGACGCGGATGAGCCGGTCCTGAACATCATAGCGGTAAATGATGGTCTCGCCCCCGGCAGACTTTTGAATGGTATTGCCGTTCTCATCGTAGGTGTAAGATACGCCGTCGTAGGTCAGAAGTTCATTGTTGGCGTTGTAGGACCATTGGCCCTCGACGTCGGCCGAAGTGAGGCGGTTGCCCGCCGGGTCGTAGGTGTAGGCTTCATCCGGAAGAGTTGGGTTGTCGGCCTCAACCAGGCGGTAGAGATCGTCGTAGCGGTAGAAGTGGTCGCCGTATTCGGTGACTTTGTGCGTGATATTGTTCATGCGGTCATATGAATAGGCATAATCCATGAGAACTTCTCCGGCAGGGTCCTTTACCTGGATGGAACTGATCCGCATGAGCGGATCGTAGGCGACCTGGCGCACCGTTCCGCCAGGATAAGTGATCAGGGAAGGCCGGTTCCACGAGGTCGCGTTGTTGGTGATGAATCCCTTTCCTGGTATCTCGAGGCTCATCAATTGGTTATTGCCATCATACTGGTAAGAGAAGGTGATGCCATCAGGTCCGGTGAAGCTCTTCTTCGTTCCGTTCCGATACCAGGCGGTGGTGTTCGAGAGTTGGAACGAACCGTAGTCCACCGTCTCCAGGATTTTGCGGTGGGCATCGTCGTACTCATAGCGGGCGGAGGTAATGCCGTCGTCGTAACTCACCAGGTGGCCGAACTTGTCGTAGCCAAAGGCAACTGATTTGGCCGGAGTGGCGGGATCCGAAGCTTCGTAGTAGCTGACATGGGTGAGCCTTCCCACGTCATCATATGCATATTCGGACCGCTGCGCTTTGGCATCGATCTTCCCGGCCAGGCGACCGGCAACATCGTATTCATAGCGAGTCGTCTGTCCCATGGGACGGACTTCCCCGACCTGCCGATTATTACGGTCGTACGTGAAACGGGTGGTGTTCCCTCTGGCATCCGTGAGAGCAATCAGATTATCCCGGCTATCATAGGCAAAGAGAGTCTCATGGCCAGCGGCATCGGTGCTGCGGATCAGCCGGTTGAGTGCGTCGTGGCCATTGGTCGTCGTGTGCCCTTCCCTGTCGGTGGTTGAGGTCAGGTTTCCCGCCGCATCGTAGCCGTAACTTGTGGAGATGGTCTCCGCTTCGCTCACCAGGTCCAGTTCCTCGACTATTCTTCCGCGATCATCATACCGGAATTCCCTGGTGAAGGTTGGATAGATAATCTTCGCGGGCTGATCCGAGGGTCCGGCGCAAGCGACACAGCCCGAAGAGCTCTGATCGTATTCGATCTGCGTCAGGTTGCCATTGCCGTCGATTGCCTTGATAAGGCGCCCCCGCGAGTCGTATGCGTACTCAATGGTTTTGCCTTCCGGATCGACCTGCCGAATCAGTCTGCCGTCCCCATTGTATTCATACCGGCTAGTACATCCGGGCGGAAATAATTGCCTGGATTGGTTGATTAACTCGTAAGATAGGGCTGGACAAGGCTCTAGACTTCATGTAAGGAAAGGCTCCACCTATCCAAACATGAAGGAGCCGAACCATGCCAGGACCAAAACCCAGAGAGATTACACTGACTCAGAGACAGCGAGAAATCTTGCATCAGCTCATCCGGCGAGAAAAAAGCTCTCAACAGTTGGTCAGGCGAGCCAAAATCATTCTGGCCGCCGCTGATCAGCGAAACAATCAACACAACGCCGAGCTGCTTGATATAACACCCAGCACGGTGCGGGTTTGGATCGAACGTTGGAATGCGGCAAGCGGCGCACTCCTGAAAGCAGAGGCTGCTGAAAATGATAAATCACTTTCAGCAGCGATCTGCAACCTTCTTGCTGATGACACACGCCCTGGGCGACCGGCTGAGTTCCCGCCGGAACTGTATTGCCAGATCATTGCCATCGCATGTGAAAAGCCAGAGGATTCAGGGCGGCCCATAAGTCATTGGTCACAACGAGAATTAGCCGATGAGGTGCTCAAGCGCCATCTCGTTGACAAAATTTCGCCCCGATCGGTGGGGCGCTTTTTAAAAAGAAGCAGACCTTAAGCCACACCGGTCCCGTTATTGGCTCAATGCCAAAGAGAAAGAGCACGAAAGTTTTGATGCTCAAGTAAAGACGGTTTGCGAAACTTATGCGGAGGCTATGCCCTTGCATCAACAAGGAGCCCATATCGTCAGCACCGATGAGATGACCGGTATCCAAGCACTGGAAAGACTCCACCCAACGAAACCGGTTAAACCCGGCACCCAGGAACTGCGAGAATTTGAGTATGTTCGACACGGAACACAAACGCTCATTGCCAATTTTGAGGTGGCCACGGGAAAGGTTCTCAAACCATCCATCGGTGACACCCGCACGGAGATGGATTTCGCCCAACACATCAAACAGACCGTTGCCGTTGACCCCGAGGGGGAATGGATCTTCGTGTGCGATCAACTCAACACCCACAAGTCCGAGACCCTCGTCCGGTTGGTGGCCGAACAGTGCAACATCCAGGAGGATCTCGGAGTGAAAGGCAAATCAGGGATACTGGCCTCCCTTGATACGCGAACTGCTTTTCTCGCGTGCCCATCGCATCGGATTCGGTTTGTGTATACGCCCAAACATGCCTCCTGGCTCAACCAGGTTGAAATTTGGTTTGGCATTCTGGTCCGCAAACTCCTCAGACGAGCAAGTTTTGTGTCGAAAGAGAGCTTGGCTCAAAGGATTTTAGCGTTTATCGACTACTTCAATGAAACTATGGCAAAGCCTTTCAAATGGACTTACAAAGGTCGCCCGTTGGCGGCCTAACCAGCCGCGGATTTGCGCCCGGTTGTACTAG
>JALHHX010000206.1:1920-5105 GCA_022837245.1 Lentisphaerota bacterium | reverse complement strand
TGTTTTTTCACAAGATTACAATAAACGACTCGGACTCCAGCGCAATAGTCCCGCGAGGGAACCGCAGTTGCGGCGAGTAAAATTGGGGAATGTCCTATTCACGTGGCAGAGTCACCACTCTGCCAAACTCGTTTGTTGTAATCGCAAGTAAAAGGTAGGAAAGACGAACCAAACACGTACTTCAGCCGTTTAATAATTTGATGGCTTCATGTGGGGGCCGTCGAAGCGAAACATGGCGTTGCGCATGGAACTCCGGTCAATATGAATGGCGGTTTAGGTTTGAATTCAGATTTTTTTATTTCCGCGATGGCGGACGGCTCTGCGGGCGGTGCGTTTTGGAATTTGATGGAACGCGGCGGCCCGGTGATGTGGCCGCTGCTCATATGTTCGTTGCTTGTAGTTGCAGTGGTTCTGGAACGCTCGATTGTGTTTCTCTCATGCGCTGTGGCGGGATGGTGCGCCCGCAGCCGAATTGAAGCGCTCTTTGATGCGCTAACCCGCGGTGATGTCGACATCGTAATAGAGAATGGAACACGCGCAGGACTGGTCGGCCATTTTTTATCCGAGGGGCTGAAGCTCAGAAAAAGCGGCATATCGGAAGGACTGGAGGAGGCTGGACAGCAGATTCTCGAACGGCTGCGCCGCGGCCTCCCAGTGCTGGACACGCTCGTGACGCTGACTCCGATGCTGGGCATACTCGGTACTGTGACAGGCATAATCAATTCTTTCCAGCTTATGGGCACGGCGGAAGGGGTGCAGGGAATCGAGGCCGTCTCGTCAGGAATCGCCGAAGCTCTTATCACAACGGCGGCTGGATTGGTGGTGTCCATGACCGCTCTTGTGCCTTTTAACATTTTTAAAAACCTCCACGTGCGGTGGTCGCGTAAACTGGAACGCGCCGCACGACGCTGCGAGCTGGCATGTCCGAAGGAGGATAACGTTGCGGCTTAAGTCGGAATACGAAAACGAATCGGCAAGGATGGAGATGACGCCGCTCATGGACGTTGTTTTCCTCCTGCTGGTCTTTTTCGTTTATGCGGTAGTAATCACTCCCTCCCAGCACGCCATGGGAATCTCACTGCCGGAAGCGAAAGCGGAAAGCATGGAAAGGCACTATGCCGAGATTGTGCTGGCCGCCGACGGCACCACTTGGTTTGACGGACGCCAAATAGAGGATGACGCGATAACACAACTCATAGCGGAGCAACCCCCTGGGACGCCAGTCCTGATCAGCGCCGACGAAAGCGTGCCAATCGGACGCGGTTTGGCTCTGTTGGGTGAGATGCGCGAGGCCAGCATAACCGAGGTTGCGTTCCAAACGAAGCTTCCGCCGCAAAAAGAACCCGATTTATAACATTACATGAAGTTCGATGGCTCCAGCCCGGCTACATGCAAAGCCGCCGCCCTGCTTTTGACTTGCGTGATACATCTGTTCGCTTTTAATCTTGTGGGCTTGGATAGTTTGATGCCGTCCGTTCCCCAACCGGCCGTGACACGGCTGCTTTTGCTGCCGCCCATCCCTGTCGTAGCATCCGTGGAAGTTGAACCCGTCGAAACTCCGCCAACTCCCGAGCCTACTCCCTCTGAACCGGCAACTATAGCCCAGAAAGAGCCTTCACCCGTTCAAATACCGGAAGAAAAGCCGAAAGTTGCGCCACAGCCCATAGGGAAAGCCGTAGAGGAACGACCGCCAGAAGAAATCGCAGAGGAGACACCCCAGCCACCCCAGAAATCTGAGCCGGAACCGGAACCCGCCGCCCCCATGCCGGCCGGGGTGCCAGAATTGTCCGAACCGGCTGTTTTAGAGGCCAGTGAAAATTCTGACGGGATTTTCGATGTGCCGCCTGCAGTGTATGGCAGGATCAAGCCGGAGTACCCGCTCTCCGCAAGACAAGCCAAAATCGAAGGGAACGCCGTTTGCGAGCTGTTGGTTTCAAAAAGAGGCAGAGTCCTTGAGGTTTCAATTATTGACGGCAGCGGGCACGATGACATCGACGCCGCTGCCGTCAAAGCTCTGCGCTCTGCGCGTTTTTCACCGGCAACAAAACGCGGAAGACCTGTCGAGGCGCGTGTCCGCCTTGTGGTGGAGTTCAACCTTTCTTCAGACTGAACACACACCCCTTGGGAAATGCTTAGAAACGGCCACGCAACGCGATTTCAACAGTGCGTGGCTCTCCCGTGAAGCACTGGTAGTAGTGGCGGTTGGATTCGAAGTAATCTTCGTCGAATACGTTTTTAACCGAAACGCGCAGCGTCCAGTCTTCTGACAATCCGAACTTTGACATCGGCGCCTGAACGGAAAGATCGAATACGTGTATGTCGTCGAAGTAGTAATCCGGACTTACGTATTCTCCACGCATCGTGCCATCGTAGCCATCCTTGTAGCGATATCCAGTGCCAAGCGTGATATCCTTGAAAAAGCCTTCCGGGATGCTGTATGTGGTCTGCAATGATATTGAGTGCGGCGGATAAGGGTCGAAACTCTTTTTTCCGGTCTCAGGCTCGGCATCGTTGTAGGAGTAACCAAAAGACAACGAGCAGTTGTCGGAGATATTTCCCGAAAGCGTTGCCTCTACGCCTCGGTTCTCGGAGCGCCCCTCAGTGGTGTAATATCCGCTTGCATCGTCATAGCTTGGCGTGTCGTTCTGCTTGATGTCATACACTGCGAGCGTGAACCACAACGTTTCCACTGGACTGACACGTATCCCTGCTTCGTACTGCTCCGCATTCCATGAAGATGTAAGCTCTTCGGTTTTACTCCTCATATACCCGAAGTTCGGAGCCTCTGTACGGGAGTAGTTCGCGAAAACTGTTAGCCATTTGGTAGGCACCACAGCAACGCCGGCGCGCGGGTTAACGCCATTTCCTGAATTGCCGAGATTGCTTTCATGCTCGTCAAAGCGCGCGCCGCCAAGCAACCGTAGAATCCCAACTTCCAAATACTCCTGAACGAGCAGGCCGTAACGATCAAGCTCAGTGTCTATGAAGTCGCCCTTAGGAAGCGGGCTAAACACGCTTGGTGAGGACAGCATGGCGTTGGCATTGCGAGAATGAGTTTTCAATTTCAAAGCATCGGCTTGGAAAAGCGTGGTGTGAGCGGCACCAAAGGCATCGTAACGCGCAATGGAACGGCCGTGTAAATTGTAGTTTTCGCTGTTTTTATCTGACCAGTTCAGATCGAACGC
>JALHHX010000206.1:0-1858 GCA_022837245.1 Lentisphaerota bacterium | reverse complement strand
ATGTCGGAACCGGCAAATCCCGCGCCGCCTCGGAACTGCCAGACGTCAGTTGCGTCCCACTCGATGTATCCCTGCAAACTATAGGCCGCATAATCATCGCGCAGATCGTTGTCGCCCGCCACATAGCTGTCCCAATCGTAAGGTGGCAGCGGTTTGCCGCGAAATGAAGGAACACCCTGATAACCCGGCGCATCAGAGAACTGGAGCGTGGAGCTAAGACCCACGCGCAGGTCGCCGGAAGGTTCCCAGAACATCGATGGAGCGGCGAAAACAGTCTGCCCCATTTCGTGCCCGGAAGGCAGCCAGAACGGTTTCGAGAGGCTGATCCCGGCAGGGAGCCGCAGTGCAGCCGTTTCTGACAGGATCGAGTTGATGTCAAGGCTAGTCCTAGATTGCTGCGAATCGCTTCCGGCAGAGACCCGGATATCAACTGCTGTAAACTCTTCGCCTAGTCGAGGCATCTTCTGCATAAGGCTTATAGCACCGCCGGCGCCATACGGCCCCAACGCGGAAGGCTGTCCGCCATGGACCGATCCTATGGGGCCTTTGGAAATTTCAACGCGTTCCAGAATACCAGAATCCATAAACATTCCCATCGCGCTCGTCATTGGCAGAGTTCCATCAAGCGATGGCGTTGAGCCAGCCATGCCGCGTATGGAATACTGCCCCGAAGTGCGGTCCATCATTGATTTCCCGCCACCTGACACCCCTGGTTGGAAAAAGAGCAAATCATGCAAATCGCCAGGATCCTGCTCCCGAATAAAGTCGGTTGTGATCACATCAACGCTCACGGGGAGCTCCGATGGAGAAACATTGAAATAAGTTGAGGAAGACACTTCGTCCACATGGTACTTCGAAATTGGAGTCGCTTCCACGTAAATGACGCCCAGATCGTGAAGTTCGTTTGCGGGCAACACATTGCAGAGCGGGAAGGCAAATATCAAGAGAAAAAGTTTTTTTGAGTTTGTCATTTTATAGTGAATATGAATCATTGATTGATCTTTCACTCTGAAAACGCCACTGATCCGCGCTTGGTTCATTTCGGGAAAAAAGTTTTTTATCTGAGAGGCTGCATGAACATGCAATCCGCGCAGCGCGATCCGGATTGAAACAGCAACGATAAATCAGGCTTCAGCCTTCTTGCTTCCGCGTTTTCTATGACTCACTAAAATACGCTCTCTTAGTCTCGACTTGAATCTTCTTCTGAACCGAGTATCTCAAGCCTGATCGCCATGTCCAACGGGATAGCAGAGGGGAAACGCCGACGAGCCATTTTGTCCAACTTTTTCTGGCGTGACATAGACCGTTCAAGGGACTCGCGCAACAACTCAACTGGGCGCTGTTCAAACATCGGAGCAAGGTTATCGATGTTTGCATCAAGCTTCGGGATCGTGATCTTGTACGCCATCGACACGCCATCCGTGTACCGCCTAAAATCCAAATCACAACGGATTTCCATGCGTCGGATTTTGGCTGAGACAGTTTTACGCCCAAAGGAGTCGCTAACCCTGAACCGAACGCGTCCAGTCGCATACCCCTCTATGCGGCGGAATGTGACTGGTTTGCGTAGATCCTTCTCCGCCACACTCGATTCCAACTGCCCGCCATCGAACCACACCCACTGCTCTTGATCGTAGTGCCCTAGAAAGTACTTACGTCTCTTCTGTTTGTTGGCAAACGACCCGTCATAATCAAGTGCGTCATTCACATAGTCCGCTGGCAAGCGCACATCCAGCGAAGGTGCGGCCAACCCAGGCACCACGCGCACAACAAACGGCAACTCCACCAGCTCCGCGCCGTCATCCACGCGCACCATCAAAAACCCCGCCACGGCATACCTCTCCGGTACAAGCCCCGG
>JALHHX010000205.1 GCA_022837245.1 Lentisphaerota bacterium | reverse complement strand
TCCCGCGTGTATGGAGACAAGGCCGCCGAGACCGAACTCGCCGACAAACTCAAGGGCGATCCGAAGGCCGCCTTGCAGTCTCTTGCCGACCGGCCGGAATGGTGGGCGCGTCTGTACGTGGCCGAGACGATGATGAAGCAACCGCAGTTGCGCGACGCGGCGCTGCTCAAGAAGCTGGAGAAGGACGACACCCCCCTAGTCAAGGAGAAGGTCGCCGAGATTACGTCCGGCAAGTGACTCCCTGTCAAGGTTAGGCGCACATGGACGTTGACCAAGACATAACTATCATGGGCGGGAATCGCTCACTGATGAGGTGTGTTTTCTCGACGCTGATGCTTTGCTTGTCGCATCGTTATGATATTGCCGCCACTGCGGACGCCTCCATGGCAAACATCCGCCCCGGCAACGGATATCCGGGTAAGCTGGCGGCCTACGAGACATCCCCTCAGCTCCAGGGCAACCTGGAGCGCTTCAGCTTGACGGCGGGCTGGTTCAGGCGGGCGCCGATCAACCCGGAGACGTACCGCTACGAGCCGCATCGCTGCCCGGTCAACGAGCTGCCCTACCTGCTGTTCTCGCCCAAACGTGGCCGGAAGCCCATCCCGATGGTGCTCTACTTCGGCGGCACGGGCGAGCACGGCACCAACCTCGTCGACCAGTTCCACCAAACGACGATCTTCGCCAAACTCACCGACCCCAAGTTCCAGGAGCGCCACCCTTGCTACGTCTTCGCGCCGATGCTGCCGAAAGGCGGCGTTATCCGCAGCGCCCTCCCTGGAAATGTCAGCGCACTCGCCGCCTTGATCAACGACGCGCTCTACGCCGTGGCTGGATCCCTGAACTCTCCGCCCGTGGATACGAATCGATTCTATTTGACCGGTCTTTCCTACGGTGGCGTGGTGGCTTTTGAGCTTCCTTGCGCCTTTCCCGGTCGTTTCGCCGCCAGCGTCCCCGTCTCGTGTTTTCAGAGCGCATTCATGATCCCGAAGACGCAGCCCGGCAACTACTGGCTCCTGTACAACGAGAGCGCCTACCGCTCGCCCGAGGCGAAGCAGACGCTGGTTGATCTGGCGCGGACGGTCGAGGAGCGCGGCGGCGACTTCCGGGTGGCGACGTTTCCGGACACCGGGCACGACGCATGGAGCAAGGCCTGGCGCGAAGACCGCGTCTGGGATTGGATGTTCAGCAAGACGACCGACGGAAGACCGGTCGACGCCGTCCCGGCGGCCGGTCCGCGTCCCGTAGCGCCCAAGCAGTCCTCCGGCGCGCTCCTCGACGGCGCCGACAGGCTGAGCGCCGGACGTGTGGAGGTCTCGCGCGACGGGCGCTTCTGGAACCGGGCCGCGCCCTTTTCGCGGACCACGGGGACGTGCGCCTTCATCCAGCGTTCTCCGATCCGCCATCTGCGCGTCCTGCCAGAACCCGCCAAGCCCGAAGTCCTCACGCTCCGCGAAATCGGGGTGGAATAGAAACAAAATAACCGATTACACGAAACGCTTGACTTCACTTCTGCGAATGTATAAAGTGGCAACAAGTCAATTATAATTGACTTGTGTTGTTGTTTTTCTCATGATTGGTTCAGGAACGGGATTGTGGAGATGATGTCCAAAAAATTGGTTCAGTGTTGCCTTGCGGCTTGGCTTGGATTGCTAGCAGATGGGGCTTTGGCGGCGTCAGCGGGCAATCACTATGTCACGGTCAGCAGCGACACCGCCGGTGTGGAGGCGATCGTTCCGGTTGACGATGACTTCTACGTGACCACGCGCGGCGTCAGCGCGCCGGAGTTTGTCGCGGACGTGAGCGTAACAGCCCACGCTCCCTGGAAGCTGGTTAAACCGGCGTCGGGAAAGCTTGAGCTAGGCATCGGCGAATCCGGTTCCTACAAGGTCGAAGATGAAACCGGGACGGAAGACGACGCGGAAGGAAGCATCGCGTCCTCAAGCTGGACATTGAACCCGACGTGGTTAACGTCTCTTGGACGAAGACCCAAGCCTCGCTAAGCCTGACATCGGACAGCGTACCGGGCGGCGTGGCGACCTGGTCGAGCGAACCTGCCGGGATTAGTGGCAGTGGTTCGAGCATTGCCTTCAATCCGAACAGCCTGGCACCGGGTGAATACACAGTGACGGCGACATCTGGCGTTGTGCCAGATTATTCCGACACATGTGTGGTTCGGGTTATCTCTGTCGGGATAGACGATTCCGAATTGTGGTTTTTCAGAAGTGAGGAATATGGGATACCTGTGATCATTACTCCTTCATCTGCCGCCGACTTGGTGAGCGTTTCTGTTTCAGGATTTGATGATGTCCATTGGACGGCTGCGTACGAGTCGCCGTTGAAAAAAATCGACTTCAGCAACCTAATTCTCGAGTCCGAACTTGTCGGATGGTTGGACGAACAGGAACTAAGGGTCTCTGCGGGAGTGGGCTCACTGACCGACGATTTTTTCCTAACCAAGAAGCTGAAATTAAAAAAACGGCTGGATGGAGTCTGGGACAAGGTGAAGAAGGATGCAGTTAAAAAAATCAACAACAGCGTCTCTCCCGCGAACACTATCAAAGGGTGGGTTAAAGACGGACTAGAGGAAATCTCGGTGGTGGATTCGGCAGGACTGATTCACACAATCCCTCCTAGTGAGATTAATTCGGCCGCCAACTTTGCCTATGCGGGCATAAGCACTTGGTGGGCAAACTTCGTCGACTCCTACATCTGGTCTGATGTTCCCACCTCGGAGTTGCATGAAAAAGTAACCAAAGAATCGTGGACTTGGGACTGGAATGTTGACGCAGACATCTCTTTCTCGGGAGGAACAATCTCTCTTGATCCCAACTTTGGTGATGCCGTACAGTGGATTACGTTAATTTCTCAGCAGGGCTTTTCCTCTAGTCTCTTCGCGTTTGAAAACGCCATAGTCAACGTGTCGGTAACGGCTGATGGGGAAACCGCCAACGCTGACATTGAAGCGACCATGAACGCTTTTCTGCGCTATGCAAGCGAAACGGTGGTTGACGTTGAAACAGGAAAGACTGCCGGGGGACGCATTGAGTATGGCATTGGTCTTACCCTGCATATTTGGTTCTGACAACAGGAGGAAATTCACTAGCATCCCATAGTGGTCAGGAAACGGGCAAGCCGCCCCCTTTCCCCCTTGTGTTTATTGGGGTTTTGGCGGGTTCCAAATGCTGTTTTAAAAG
>JALHHX010000204.1:3293-4618 GCA_022837245.1 Lentisphaerota bacterium | reverse complement strand
GAGTCTCCACCCTGCCACGCGGGATTATTGTAATCCCGCAATTCCATGCAAGATTACGGCGGCAGAGTCTCCACCCTGCCACGCGGGATTATTGTAATCCCACAATTCCATGCAAGATTACGGCGGCGGCGTCTCCACCATGCCACGCGGGATTATTGTAATCTTGCAATTCCATGCAAGATTACTGTGGCAGAGTCTCCACCCTGCCACGCGGGATTATTGTAATCCCGCAATTCCATGTAAGATTACTGTGGCAGAGTCTCCACACTGCCACCGCGGCGGACGGCGACTAGTCTACTTCTTCCTCGTCGACGGAGGAAAAGTTCTCTTCCAAACCGATGTCCGGGATCGGAGTGTCATTGTCGTCAGAGGCGTTCCTGATACGTTCTGCGAGCGCGGTTCTACGCTCATGCGTGTCTGTGTTCTTAATTGCAACAGATACAGCGTATGGGTCTCCAAGCAGGCAGACTAGCTTTCTGCCGCGCGTTATGCCGGTATAGAGCAAGTTGCGCTGGAGTAGCATGTAGTGCTGGCGGGCTATGACGATGACCACCGCCGGATATTCACTGCCTTGGGATTTGTGGATGGAGATCGCATATGAGTGGACGAGCTCGTCAATGGAATTGAAGTCGTATTCGACCTTAAGACCATCAAAATCAACTGCCATTTTCAGCTCTTGCACGTCAATTGATTTGATGAATCCGAGGTCTCCATTGAAGACGTCTTTGTCGTAGTTGTTGCGGATCTGCATTACGCGGTCGCCGACGCGGTACGTGCGCCCGAATCTCTGGATGGAGACGCCGTTAGGGTTGAGTGCCTCCTGCAAAACGAGGTTGAGGTTGTCGTACCCCAGCTGGCCTTTGCGCATCGGGGTCAGCACCTGGATGTCTTCGAGCGGTGACATCCCGAATTTGAGTGGAATGCGGTTTTGAACAAGCTTGACGACGTTCGCGACAACACGCGAAGGGTCGTCGCACTTGACGAAGAAAAAGTCGCTGTCGTCATCAGTTGTGTCGTCAATAGGCTCGCCGGAGTTGACACGATGCGCATTGCGGATGATGTTGCCGCCTTGTTGCTGGCGGAATATGACGTCAAGCTTAGTGCAGGGAATTTCACCGGATTTAATAATATCGCGCAGTACATTGCCCGGGCCGACGCTGGGCAGCTGGTCGATATCGCCTACAAGCACTAGCGTTGTTGCCGGGCGTATCGCCGCTAACAGTTGCGCGGCGAGCTCTATGTCTATCATCGATGATTCATCCACTATGATGACGTCGGCCTCAAGCTGGTTCCCGGAGTTGTATTCGAACGAGCGTGTCTGCGGC
>JALHHX010000204.1:0-3204 GCA_022837245.1 Lentisphaerota bacterium | reverse complement strand
AGCCGAACGTTTAGCCGCCGGGCGCACCAGATGTCGCACAGCGCTTTTATTATCGTGGTTTTACCGACGCCCGGGCCGCCCGTCACGACGGACACTTTTGATGTGAGCGCCATCTTCAACGCGTCAACTTGCCGTGGCGAAAGCTGGATCGACAGTTTATTCATCGCCCACTCGACGGCTGGGTCAGGCATGATAGGCTTGAACGGAACGCGAGTTTCCATGATGGATCGCAGGCGGCGCGAAACTCCAACTTCTGCGAAGTAAAGGTTTTTTAAGTAAATTTTATCGCCGTCTTTTACTAGGCTGCCGGTTTCGACTTCGTCTTTGAGAGCATCAACCAATATATCGATGCTGATGCTGATCAGGCTTTCGGCGTTGAGCAGCAGTTCGGTGTCGTTGCAGAAGCAGTGGCCCTCTTCCGAGAGTTTCGTAAGCGTGTAGAAAAGCCCAGCGCGGGCTCGCAGCGGCGAATCTCTTTCGATACCAACCTTGACCGCTATCGCGTCGGCTTTTACGAATCCGATTCCGGCAATATCCCTGCAGAGCCGATAAGGGTTCTTCTTGACGATTGCAATGGTGTCTGATCCGTACGCCCGGTATATCTTAGAAGCCTGCGCGGTTCCTACGCCGTTTGACTGAAGGAAAATCATTGTGTCGCGCACGCCGTGCTGGGCTTCCCACGACCTTCTGATTTTGCTCAGACGCCCTTTGCCGATGCCGGGCACTTCAAGCAGACGCGCGGAGTTTTTCCCGATAATATCGAGTGTTTGGTCGCCGAAACGATCGACGATCCTGTCGGCATATACTTTGCCCACGCCGTTGATGGCACCGCTGGCGAGGTAACGGCGTATGCCTTCGACGGAAGAGGGGACAATGCACTCGATTTCGTCTGCCCTGAATTCCAGTCCGTGCTCTGGATGTCGTGCCCATTTTCCTCTTGCCTTGATTTCCTCGCCTTCCCAGACGTTGGGCGTTTTGCCGACGACCGTCGCGTTCTGACCCCCGTCCTGTGTTCCGCCCGCCACTCTCAGGTTGAGAACGGCATATCCAGTTTCTTCGCTGTGGTAGACGATGTTCTCCACGGAGCCTGATATCTCATCCTGCTCTGGAACGGGACCGGTTTTGACGGTCTGGACTTTTTTCTTCCTGTATTTCTGATGCGGGTATGGCATTTGCTGCTTGCGTGGCTTTGGGAACTTGCTTTTCATTATAAGCCCGCCGCCGCCGGAATGCCACTAGAAATAGTTGTGGACAAGGCGGGGCGGAATAGGATATTCTCCAGCCTGTTTCACGCAGCATTCCGGGGTGTAGCGCAGACTGGTAGCGCGTTTGGTTCGGGACCAAAAGGTCAAGGGTTCAAATCCCTTCACCCCGACCATTCCTCACAGGGTCTCACGCCCTGTTCGTCATGGCAAGCCATTCCTTTTTTCAGGAGACCCTGGGAGGAATGACCCTGAGGAGCAGGTGACGAAGGAACCTGCGACGAAGGGTCTGTTGACCATGTCCTGGTACACGTACGTCGTCGAATGTTCCGATGGCTCCTACTACGTCGGCATCACTCACGACGTCCAGTCCCGCATCGCGGAGCACAACGCTGGGAATTGCATAACCCCGAAACCTCCCCCCATCGTCCCAAGACCGCCATGGCCTTTCACTGACCGCGAGCAAGCGCTCGCCTTCGAGCGCCACCTGAAGTCGCCGCCGCGCTCATGCTCCGCGTCGCCGGCGGCCACGTCGACAGCACCGCCGGACGCGCGTACAGCCCGCAGGAAATCGACTGGGCGTGGAGACGCATCGCCAAGGCGGGAGCCGGCCGGACGAAGGAGTTGGCTGCGGACATCGCGGCGCGGCGCGGCTCGTCCGATCTCCAGGACGCCCTCGACCGCGCCCGCGTCGTCACCATCCCCACGGGTCGGGTGCGGGCGGGCTGCAGCTACACCGAGTCCTGCAACTGGCCCTTCCAGGCGCTTGCGGCGGACGGGGCCAAGCTCGCCCTCTACCGGCTCGAACGCGCGGGCTACCGCACGGCGGCCTTCATCCACGACGAAGTCCTCGTCGAAGTCCCCGAGGCACCCGACTACCGGGACGTGGCCGAGGACGTTTCGAGGATCATGGTCGAGGCGATGCGCGAAGTCTGCCCGGACGTGGACATCCGCACGGAATACGCCGTCATGCGCCGCTGGAGCAAGCACGCCCAGGCGACCTGCGACCCGCAGGGCCGTCTCGTCCCCTGCGAAGACGCGACCTGACCTCCAACCGCTCCAGTCCGGAAACCCTTCGAGTTTCCGGACTGGGACCCCGGCGACGACCGTGGCAGCGTCGTCACACCGTCACACCGTCACGGACCGTCACACCGACCGTCACACGGAATTCGCTGAATATCAACGAGTTCCAATTCCTGTGACGGTGTGACGGTCGTTCCCGGGTTTTATCGTGTTTTGTCGGATCGTGCGGGGGCGGATGGCTGGGAGGCGATTTTCAGAACCGCTTAAATTGTTTTGACCGTCGTCCGAGTCGCTCGGCAACATTGTTGCGATGCTGTTCGTCTACCTCACGGCTTCGGGCGAGGCGTTGTGTCTCGATCCGGCCCACGGCATAAACAAGTTGTGGGTAGGTGATGACCTCCTCCGTAAAGCCTTGAATGTAGCGAACTAAGTTGCGATAGTGAATCACGTTTTCGGGCAGAACCGTTTTAAACTCAGGCTGTCCGCAGAATACAATAATTGAATGAAAGACACTTGCATCCAGCTTAAAGAGGTTACGAAGTGCTGCCACGTGCCCAGCATTTTGACGAATCGGATTTCCGAAGCGAAACTTGGCTCGGTACAAAACCTGCGTCCATTGCTGATGCGCTTCGTTGCCGTAGATCCAGCCCTTGTAACCTTTGGTCTCAATAACGAATATACCAAACCGTGAGACGAGTACGTGATCGATCTGTGTAGTCCGGTCACCATTCCGAATCGTTACGTTGTTTATCAGATGATATGACTCGCCTGAAAAATTCCGCCTTATCGCGGAGCCGACAGCCACTTCTGCATCGTTTTGGGGAATACATCGGAGCCTCGTAATGTAGACAACCGCTACACCCAATATGAACCCTGCTAGGAATTCCATTTGTTGTCCTTAACAGACGGACCAGAATAATGGCAGTAAGGTTGCCACACATTTTGAGGGGAAAATACCCTTGAGATAGGAAGAATTCTT
>JALHHX010000203.1 GCA_022837245.1 Lentisphaerota bacterium | reverse complement strand
GGTCGTGGTGTGGCTCGGCGTCCACTTCGCCACACGGCGGCTCATGTAGTCGTATGCGTTCGAGACGACGCAGACGCTGTTTGAGTAGACGGCGACAAGCCGGTTCTCGGCATCCCAGATGTAGCTGAAATGTCCATCCCAGGTCGGATTCCCATCCAGATCGTATTCCGGTTCAAGTGTTGCACCATTGGTAATGTTCGTGTACTGGTTGATCTGGTTGGCAACGTAGGTGTTAGTAGCGGAGTTGAGTGACATCCAGAGGTTGTTCCCGATGGCATCGTACTCGTAGCGGTTAGTACTGCCGGGCTGAATGATGGCCGAGGTGACCTCGGAACGGGCATTGTAGCCAAAGACATTCTGCACGGGGGCGGCGGCAGGGAGGCTGTCGGCGCGAGCCGTGCGGCGGCCGAGGGCATCGTTGGCATAGTCGAAGGCGCTGACAAGGGCGCCATTCCATGTGTTCGACACGGCGGCGATCAGGTCGCGGTGAGGTTCGTAGGTGCGGCTCCAGGAGTGGCCACTGGAGGCGGTCAGGCCGGAGAGGAGGTCGGAGCCGGGAAGGCAGGAGTAGGTATACGTGGACGAAGTGGACTCGATGGACGAGGTGACGCTGTGGAAGCGTCCGTAGGCATCGTAGGCGTACTGCACGGCATAGTCCAGGCCGAGCGAGAAGCCGGTGTCGCGGCCGAGGGCGTCGGTGGAGCGGGTGATGACATTGGAGGCACCTGTTTGCAGATCGATGATCGTCTCGGAGGCAAGCGCGAGGGTGAAGGGGTCGTAGGCGTAGTGATGCGCAGACAGAAATGTCTGCGCCACCTTCTGCCGCCCCAAGCGGTCGTGGGTACTATGGATTGGATCCTTCATCGTGATTGCTATTTGCTATTTTCAGGGTTGACCCTGACTTCCGCTGACTTCCCCACAGTTTTTTTTCAAAACTGTTCATTCAAATTCCAGCACAGACTCTTCCGAACCCCTCCCCAATAGACTCAAAATCCCCAGCAATTCCATGGGGTACGGCTCCACCGTGCCGCCCGTGCCCTTCCTATGGGATGCTAGTGAATTTTATTAGTATAATTCTCATGGGTATAATTCTCATGGGTAGGATAGTCGATCAATTTATTAATCGTGTCATGTGATAGTCGGACATACACTTTATAAAACTGAATATCACCCGGATCTGTCATCGAATATTCTTCGTTGTCAGGAGGAAAAACAACCGTTCCTTTTCCCAGAACACCGATAATATTAGTACGACTATGACCATACAATGCCACATCTTCCGCCAAAATTCCATAGGCATGACTTCTGGATTTCCAAAACAAATGAGGACAACAGCCTCTTATAATCCAAACCGCTGCGCTAAGAGCCACTACCACAACAAGAATTCTTATCACTATCTTTACCATTTTTTCCTCCGGTTTTCCCATGCTTTGGAGGAGCACATATAATTGTCTGTTCTCCAGTGAGGAAAGCCCTTTCCAACGATTCCGGAGTAGGATATTTTTGAAGGTCCGCAATAGGAATAACACGGACATATATCTGCACTTTGGCGATTTTGTCATGATCAATTAATTCCGGAATCTGAAACTGCCAAGAAGACTGCGATGTAAATAACTGTTCGTTTTCCTCAGAAGGGTCTTTCAACCTTTTTTTCAATGGTTTAAATGTGCTGCCGAATATACCGACAGAACGTATATTTGATTTTACATCAAGACTTTCATCCGCTAATTCATTAACAAGCGAGTATTCTATTCCGTACGACGGGATTTCCAGTAAAACATCCTCGTCAGATTTATTGAGCAAGTTAACCCATAATTCATTATTGACGATTCGATAGGTAGCACTCAGGGTAACCGAGGACGCAGAAGTCGGTATACGCTTATGGGAACATCCGCATATTCCCATCAAAACCGCACATGCAAAAATGATTTTACCGGTATTCTTCCGGGCCGACATATTTACCTCCTACTACTTTCCTGACTCCGATCGGGTTAAAAGCTGCGGCACAGCTTTCAATGGTCTCACTTGTAACAGCACCATTTACACGCGTCGTCTTAACTCCAAAACTCACATATCCCCATGCCGGTTTAATGCCTAGACCTTCCTCAGTAGATTTGAGATCATCGCCCGGCTTCCAAGTACGATAACATGAAATGATAAATGTTGCGGCACTTGCTGTTTTACCTGCTGCACGGATATCCTTAATCGCCGTTTCCGTATCAATATATGTACCGTTAAAAACAATTTTCCCGATCGGTGTTTCATTTTCATCTCGGATACCGTGAGCTGCCAAGGCGACAACATCATAATCTTTTGTTGCCAGCGCAGCAAATGAGCGTAACTTTGCCAGCGAACCTTCATATCCAGCAGATATAGATTTAACATACATTGACTCTTTTTCACGTTTTAATATATCTATGAATTCCTGTCGTGAACCAGTAAATGCATTCCCATTGAATTTGATTTTCCCTTTTTCTTTCGCAGTATTAAATAGGGTTTCAGAAACTCTTTCCATTTTTCCCAATAAATCATCAATCAATGCAAAACTGTTCTTATAAACAGATTGTGTAATATCGGAAAATTGCTCGGCGCCTTTCTCCGCCTCAACATCAATAACAAGAACCTTTAATCCCCAAAAATCAATTTTGGTGACACTGTTATTGGAAGCAAATGAATACAAATTCACTCCGCCGTTTTCTTTTAGGGGGTCCCGGTTGAGCCATCTTTCCAGCTCGGGTGAGTAGAAACGGTAGCCGTAGTAGCAGAGGCCGGATTCGGAGTCGTAATACTTTGTCGAGAACCGGAAGCGGAATATCCCGGCCATGGCGCCGGACTGCGCGATGGTCGCGCCGAAGGCATCGTAGGCATACTGTGCCACGACTGCGCCCTGTTCGTTGACGTAAGCTGTGATATTTCCGTTGTTGTCGTAGCATGGGAGATAGTAGGCGCCGTCGATGCTGACTGCCAGCAAGCCGCCGACTCCGCCCGCGCCCTGCAACGTGCCGGAGAGGTCGTTGCCCCAGTAGTACTGCTTGGTGAAAGATTGGAATGGTGGAATGGTGGAATTATGGATTTCCATTATCAGGCTCCAACCGTCATAGACGAAGGTCGTGGTGTGGCTCGGCGTCCACTTCGCCACACGGCGGCTCATGTAGTCGTATGCGTTCGAGACGACGCAGACGCTGTTTGAGTAGACGGCGACAAG
>JALHHX010000023.1 GCA_022837245.1 Lentisphaerota bacterium | reverse complement strand
CCAGTGCCATTGCGCCCTAGGATGCCGATGCGCTCTCCACGCATGATGATCGCGGAAAAATCTTTAATCACTGGCTTGTCGGCACCGGGGTAGGAGAAGGTTGCGTTTTTGATTTCGACGACCTTGCGTCCAGAAGCTTCCGGAGAGGCGATCTGGAGGCGGCTAGTGCCTATTTCTGCACGTCGCCTGCTGAATTCCCCCCGCAGGTCCTCGAGAGCCGCAACGCGGCCTTCATTTCGAGACCTGCGTGCCCTTACCCCTCGTCGTATCCACTCTTCTTCGACGGCTAGCTTCTTGCCTTTGCGTTCCCAATGGACGGCCTCTTCATCTAGCAGGTCGGCTTTGCGTTTGAGAAACGTGGGGTAGTCGCAGTCCCAACCAGCGAGCCGTCCGCGGTCTAAATCTAAAACTCGTTTTGCGGTGCGGCGCAGGAAGGCGCGGTCGTGCGTCACGAAAAGGCATGTGAAGTTGGCGCGTTGGAGGAACGATTCCAGCCACTCGATAGATTCAATGTCGAGGTGGTTCGTGGGTTCATCGAGCAGTAGGATGTTTGGTTCCGACGCTATGGCGGCGGCAAGTCTGACGCGGCGCCGCATTCCGCCGGAGAGGGAATTGAATGGCACGGAGGGGTCGATACCTAGCTGTGAAAGACAACGTGCGGCAGAAGGCCGAATGTTGCCGTGATTGTGTCCGGCATCGCGGTTTACGATATCTGCGACGGTCCCATGGACATCTGCGGGCACATCCTGGGAGAGATATGAGGTGCGCAGGCCGGGGTCGCGGATTATTTCACCCGAGTCGGGCATGATGATACCGGCGATTATTTTAAGCAACGTAGACTTCCCCTCGCCGTTGCGTCCCGTCACGCACGACCGCTCCCCAGCCTCGATGTTCACGCTGACCGAATCCAATACGGCCGGTCCACCAAAACTAACGGAAACTTCGTGCAGTGTTATCAATGACATGTGCTGTAATATAACACAAAACGGCGCGCAGGCGCAAACGGCTGCGGACTACAAAACGGGGAGGATGTCGTGCGCGAAACGCTTCTGACCCGATCGGGCGCTCCTGGCGCGGGGTCAATAGGATCTGCGCTTGGCGCTTTGTAATTCGCCCGCCGCGAGGGTGGCGATTGCTTCCGCTTGGCCCTTGGCGATCGGTGGTATCCGGTATATTATGATCGAGCTGCGAGCGGCGTATGATTTTTCTTTGGCATACTCCGACTCTGCCGGCAGATAACCCACGGTGCTGTCAGCGCAGCCAAGCGCCACCACGACCATTCCCGGAGAGGCTTCCCGTATGATGCCGCCCATCGCGGTGAAACACTCGAACGGCAACGCCACGACCGCCACGCCGCCTAGGGCTATTATGCGCATCCTGAATTCCCGCGAAGGCGGGAGCCCTTCTTCCAGCCTCTTATGCATCAAGCGCTCCCAGGCGTCGATAACGCGCATGTGCGCACTGCCCGCCTGGACGCCGCGCCTGAATCCCCCGGCCATTTCTCCGATCGCGTTCCGGTCGAGGACGTCGAAAAGAAGTTCTCCGCGGGCTCCGCGCGATGTCGGCGCGCAAAAGGGACCGCTTGCGCCAAGCCCGCTCAAAAATGCTTCTGCAATCCGCCCGCCATATTCTGTGATCGTCTCTTCAGTTCCTTTGCCCCATGCGCCTTTGTTGCAAGCGGGATCGGTGTCGCCGCAGAACCCGGTTGCGAACAAAGGCAGATATCCAGCACGCGAAAGGGCGGCTCTGGCACGCCCTGGGTAATCGGCTGAAACGACGTCCTTACCACCAAGCGTAACAGGATGGCAACCGTAGCTTAGCAATGCAACAGGCGGTTTTTCTTCGCGCTCTATCACGAAGCCGCGCACAAGGTTGTCGATCGTCCCACCCGGCCCGGTGCGGTTGTAAGCGACCGGCGGCTCGACCGGTGTCTCGCATGTCGCGATGCCGAGGGCGGCGGCTTCATCGGCCACCGCGGCGGCAATCGCATCGACTATGCGGTCTGCGACAAACGACGCATATTCGGGGTTTTCAATTCCGCACCCTTCGAGGATTCCGGTCAGCGGAGAAGTGTGGCTGTGCGTCGCCACGAGGATAAGCGAATCTTCGGCAATCGCGAAATCACTCGCCGCACGCTTCCGCACATCTGCCGCGACTTCGTCGCCAATCTGCAGTTGGTCGCAACTGACGATTGCGATTCTGCCTGAAGGTGCGCTGGAAAACGTCAAAGCTATTGCCTGCAGGCGGTCGAGGACGCTCGTTGCCAACCGCGCCTTGTCGTATCCGTATCCGGCAAGTTCGACGGCGTTGAGCCATGGCGTTATGTCGGAAACTCCATACCCCGCCACGACGCCTGTGTCATCGTTGAATTTGTTTTTCATTCCAGAAGCAGTACGTCGCTGTCGCCCATTTCACCGACTTTGACCACCAGGGTGTCACCATTTTTGACGGCATCGAGTTTTTTGCGCAGACCAACTGAGCGCGCGCCCGTCCAGGTGCCGGAGTCGGGGATTGCCACCGTGAGGTCGTCGAACTTCACCGCGTTGCGGCCAATGAACGCCCAGTTCATTAGCAGGACCGCCTCGCGCCCCGATTCGTTGTTCTTTACCCTGACGCCTTCTATGAGCGGCTCTGATGCGTCAACTGCGGGGCGGGCACCGGAGTCCGCTGCGGCGGCGGCGACCAGCCCGCGTTTTTCTGTGGAAAAGTCCTTAACTGGGTTATACCCCTCTTTCATGACGCCCGTGGCGTATTCCACTCCAGTATACCAGCCTGCGATCCAGGCTTTGCCCTTGCCGTATTCGTTGCAGACCATGGCGGCGGAGCCGTCGCCGAACTTTGCCAACACCTTGGCACCAGCCGTTGGCTGAAGTTTCTCGTAGCCTACCTGTAGGGGGAAGCCGGTCTGGTTGCCGGTGGTTTTGACGATGGCGTCGGGCGGCGCGTTGGTGATAGCCTTCACAGCACCAAGCGAGGTGGCACCGTAGCGCGGAACGCTGCCCCAGAGCTGCGGGGCGGTGCGCTGCTTGAGTCCAAACACGGGCAGAAGCTCGTCTATGAGCTGTCCTGATTCGTCGCGGAACAGGCCTCCGCAACCCGTGAAGAGGGTGCCGCCGTCCTCGACGTATTTTATTAGACGCGGCACGACGTCGCGGCGTATATGCGAACCCGTTATGTATATGGCCTTGTATTGGGCGATGTCCTCGGATAGCAGGAACTCCTCGTCAAGCGGATCCATCGGGAGATGCGCATGCATCAGGGCGGTGTATACCCATTTCCCGTCTTCCCACTGTGCGCTGTTGCCGAAGTACTCGGAGGTCAGCGGACGCACCACGGCGATTTCCGCGGGTTTGCTCCATACGCCTCCCCAAGTGACGGTTTCGGCTTCGCCGATAAGGCGGGCTGAGCGGCTGACCTCCGCCATCACGTTCGTGTTTCCACCGAAAGTGTCGCCCTTCGCCCAGTCGGGACCGTACGTGTACCAGTATAGGTAGCGCGCTCCGCGCGCGACAGCCGAGAGCGCCCGGGGTGTGTGTGCGCCGCGGTGCGGCTTGACGTAGATTCCGAAGCCGAGGTCCAGCTTGTCGGACAACACCCGGCCTACGTCGCAGAGATAGCTGTCCCACTGCCAGACGCGCGGGTCGCGGTTCGACGTCTCGTAAACGAACGCCGTGTCGCTGTGGCGGTAGAAGTCGAAGAAGTCGAGACTGTGTCCGCCCATAAGAAACGTGTTCCCGCGTAGCGCGTACATGAAGAGCCATGGTTGTTTAGCCTCCGGTGAATCCAGCCGGCCTTCCGCGATCGCCTTTCTCTTGGCAGCGTTAGCTTCGGCGTATGCGTCGCGTGCCGGCGTGAACAGCATCGCCGAGCCTTCGTTGTTGAAGCGGCGCGACCAGTATTGGAGTTTGTGCCAACCGCGCGCCGATAGTTCCGGAGTGGGGGAGGGCGCGATCCCCTGACGCACGGCCTCTTCCGCCAACGCCTTCGCGACCGCCGCGCCGGCTTCGCCTGCCGCCTCTTCGTCGGACAAGTCCACGACGGTGTCGTCTCGCGTCATGCCAGGTCGAGCGGCCTTGCCGCCCTGATCGGCTGCGCCGAGTCCAAGCAGGGTGTCCGCATCTTTGCCGCTGACAGCCTGCATATCCCCTGGTGCCATTGGTTTCGGGCGATCGCGTTCGCGCGCCTCTGCTTCCTCTTTCATCTTCTGCTCGTGGCTTTTCTCGAAATACCCGTATGTCGAGCGGACAGGCTCCCAGCTCTTGGCGTCGAAGTCTTTCGGGGTGATTCCCTTGCTTTTGAGGAATTCGCGGAACTTCGCCGTGCAGTGCGGGCATGTGCCCTGGTGCGCCTTCCCTTCTGCCGCGCCGTCGAAAGCGGATCCGATCTCGTCGACGGTTAGATCCCACGTCGACTGGAACGGCATGTCCCGGTTTCTCTCAATAGTTTCCGCCACACGCTTCTTTGCGGCTTCCACCCTGTTGGAATGGACGGGGTGCCACGGGCAGCCCACGCCCTCTGCCCATGGCAGCGGCCCGAGCCTGCCAGTAGCGCGGTCGCGCGGTGCCCCTTCAAACGGATATCCACCGGCACCGCCTTCGGTCAACTTTCCGAATCCCTCGACTTCGGGGCGGTTCTGGCTTATGTAGTCCATGAAGAACGACGGCCTGTTGCGCAATCCGTTGATTCCCATCTGGCGCATTATCTTGAACTCGTCGTACATGATTTCGCGGTTGCTCGTGCGCACGCCGAAGCCGCGCCTGTTGGAGAAACCGCCGCAATCGGTGATGATCTCGTAGTGTTCGGGCAGTTTGTCCTTCGCCCACGGCAGGTTTTCCATATACTCCCTGCGCCAGCTGATCAGATGTGAGAGACCGCGCGCCTCCTCAAGGAAGGCTGGCGTGACTTTGCCCTCTTTGAGCAGCCGGTGCGGCATGTTGATTGTGCAGATTGCGTCTCCGGGGCTCGCCTCGGTGAAGGTCTTGACAGACTTGCCGTCCTCCAGCACTTCGAATTCGAACACGGCGCGCTTTATTGAGACGCGTTTTCCAATGTCGCCGGGGGCGCAGCCGTCCGCCGAGACGGTCAGCCTGCTCCCTCTGAAATCGGTGACGGGAAGCTCGGGTGACCAAACACCCTTGGCAAGCCAATGGAAATCGCTCGCTTTGCCTTTTTCCACCATGTATTCGGCGCCGGCAACCGGATCGTCCCCGAGAAGCAGGGCGTCGAGCGCCTCGGCGCCCGGAACTCCGACGGTGGGCTTCAACACCGATTTGGCTTCCGACAGTGCGACGCTTGTGAATTCCCCTCCGTATGGATCGCCGCCTAGGCCTTGTCCGCCCCATGCCCAGTAAATGCGAACATACGCCTCGGGTTCTATTTCGACGACGCGCGCCCGGAGCGTGACCTCCGCGGGCAGAGGTGTCGACGCCGCGGTCAAGGCGAGCGCCAGCGCTGCCGTCCCCATTGAAAATCCAGAATACATTCTACGTGCAAGCTTCATTTTATACATGGTGGTTTTACCTTTCGCAAAGTATTCCGGAGAGTCCACATTTTTTTACCGCGTTGGCGCGGGCGGATGATCAGCGTTCGCCTAGCCAGGCGGTGTTTTCCGCCCAGAGCTTTTCAATCTCAGCCTCGCCGGGCACGTCGTCGCGCGTCACCCTGAAGCCCTTGTTCCAGCCGTCGTTCGGGCTGGCGGGCCACTCGGGCAATCCCTCAAGATAGCTTGAGTATGACTTGAAGCGGCGGTGGAACGCCTTGCCGATGAGCGGGCGCGTGTGGATCATGTTCGTCTTCATTATGCGCGCGCCGAAAACGGTCTCCGCCTCGACGGCTTTGACGATCGCGTCCTTATCGCCCGTCTTCGCAATTTCGTCCAGGCGCAGGCGGAAAGTAAGGTAGATTGCGTAGAGGCGCAAGTGGTCAACGCGCGCTTTGTATTCGGGCATGTCCTTGACGAGGCGGGCGGCCTCGTCAAGATCCGCATACGCCGCCTTCATCGACCCGATGCCGAACTTTGCCTGTTCAACGTCGCCAAGCTCGTCGACTGGTTCGGCCGCGGCGGGCTTCGCCTTAAAGACCTCGCCGCGCGGCGGCTTCACAGGGGTGGCGGCTATGGCGGTCGTTACGCGCACGCCTTCCCCCAGCCAGCGGATGTAGTAGCGCTCCATCGGTCGCGCCGCGGGACCGAAAGCCTTCTCGTAGAAGTCGGCAATAAGCGCCTTCGGATTGGCGTCGACGTCCCAGAGCATGCGCGCGCCAACGTAATATCCGATTCCGCGTGGAGCCCAGTTGCAGCTCATCTCGGTGTTGAGCGAACGCACGTTGTTGTTGTGGTAGAAGTGTATGTCGTTGGCCAGTCGCGGCAGCTCGAGCTCACCTGAGACCACGGGTCCGTCCCAGTCCCACTGGTAGACCGACCAATATCCGCGGATGCCGGACTGCACACCCATCTCTTTGAACAGCGCAAGCTGCTGCTGCAGCGAAATCGGCGTGCGGCGGTATGCGGTTGTCGTCTGGATGAAGACGTTCGGGCGGACTGGGAATGACGGCGGATGCGAATAGGCGCTGTAGGCGTAGGTGCCGATCAGCACTCCTGGATATTTTTCCGCCAGAGCGTCCGCGACTACGTTTATGCAGTTGAAGAGGGATTCAGAGGTGATGCAGACGAGCTTGCCATCGGGGCGCGTCGCGAACTGCGATCCTTTGTCCCAGAAAACCTCGCCGCCTTTCGCCCATTCGTGGCAAAGCGGGCATTCGCAGTATCCGAGCCCGTCGGCCGGCGTCATGGAAATCATCTGCCTGCCGGAGGCAGCCGCCGCCAAGGCCTGCTCCGTGGCGCGCTTGATGTAGTCGGGATGGCTGTAGCAGGGCTTGCTGCCCTTTACACGCACTCCTTTGTTCATGGCGAACAGCTCCGGGGTCTTTTCGAAATCTTCATTGGTCAGACCGTGCGAAACGTGTCCGATTGAGACCTCCACCGAGCCGCCCATCCTGTTATGGCGGTCCCACGCCTGTTTGTCACTGGCATTGGGACCGTATGCTCCAAAGCCGTACCAGAGCCCGCGCTGGATGTTGAAATCGGGCCCGTCGACGATATTCCACGTGCCGGAGATAGTCTTGGTCCTGGGCACCACCTCCCAGACTTCGCCTGGAAAGAACCAGCGGCAGCCCAGGTTGTCCAGGAAAGTCATCACGGCATGCTCCGCGCCCTTGTCGCCGCCTCCAAGCAGCAGCAGGTTCCTGCCGGTGCCGCGAACGATGCATCCCTCGGGCCCGAGCGACGAGATGTCCTTGTCTTTCGCGAGCTTGAGCCACGGGAAGTCCGAGGCCTTGCCGACGTAAATCCCCTGTGAATTCTGCTGTGCCTTGGAGATGTCGATCTTCGCCCCGGTCATTTTTTCCAAAACCCGCTGCAACTCCACGGCAGCAGGCATCTTTGTATCCGTCGCGAATATTTTCATTTTGGGCGTGCCGTTTTGAACAACCCATGTTTGCGCGACCTGTCCGAACGTCGCAGTTGCAAACATCAGAGAAATCAGGATCGAAGCTGTTTTTTTCATTTTGTACCTCTTTATTTTTGGGGTTTTAAAGTCTAACGGGTCGTCTATTGGTGTTTATTCGGTAACATAGTGCGCCACCGCGCCCCTTCGGCGAGGGACACGGCTGGCGGCGGTCCGCTTGACCTCGGTGTAGGCGGGTTCTTCAGCCTCGACGAGTATCTCCGCCCATCCGCCCGGGGGGACTGCAAGTTGCGAGCCGTTGGCCAGAACGACCCTGTGCGACCCGGATTGGGCGTCGCCGTCGCAAACGCTCACGTCGGCGGTCATGCGCCGCGATTCCGGCAGCCTCACGTGGAAACTCTTGCGCGGCGTTCCGTTGAGCACGAAGATCCTCTTTGCATCGGGCAGGGCTATTTCGCAGCAATTCCAGATGCCGGAAACCCACGCCGTGGCAGAGTCTCCACCCTGCCAGACGCTTAGGTCGTTCGTCTGCGGTTCGCGCGGTGCCATGAACATTGCGCGGTGCTCGGCGTAGAATGTTAGCCATTCTTTTATTATCCTGCGGTGCTCCAACGGTGTGGCTACAAGGTCGTTACCGAATGTGGGCACGCCTGCGGTCAGCATGCGGATCATCGCGTAGCGTATCGATTGAGCTGTGGCGAGGTGGCTCGTGATAAAGTAGTCGTTGTGGACGCAGTCAGTGACGGCGGCCGTGTAGAAGCAGCGGCGGCAGTTGGTGTCGATGTCGTAGGCGGTGTCGCCCGCGCGCGTCATTGTGCCATGGCGCGAGAGGCGGACGTTGCCGTAATCCTGCTTCAGTTCGCAGAGAGCGTCAGGGCGCACGCTACGCATTGCGGCCCACTGAGCCGACATCACGGCGTCGAGCGCCTCGATGCCGTCGACGAAGTCGTGGCCATGCTCCGTAGAGCAGCATTTCTCCGCGGGCAGGCAGTTGAACAGATCCACCTTGAAGCCGTCAACGCCCGTGTCGCGCATTAGACGGACGGTCTCATCCACCACGTACTGGCGCACCTCCGGGCATGCCGGGCAGAGAATGGCGAGGCCGTTTGCGCTGCGGAATTCCGAACCGTCTTTATTGAGCACGAGGAAGCGGCGCATCTTTTCATATGCTTTGGTCCCTTCGGAGACGCAGAGGGGCGCATGCCACAGCAGCACGCGCATCCCGAGTTCCTGTAGCTGTTTCACGTGGCGCCTGAAATCGGGATATTTATTGGGCGCGGGATAGTAGTCGCCAAGTGTGGGCGGCGCCGTGTCGTCGTCAAGTCCGATGCCGAACCAGCCGTCGTCCAATATAACGTTTCGGATCCCCAGCTCGTATGCGATACGCGTGTTTTCGAGTACACGGTTGCCGGTCATGTCCGCCGAGCAGAACGCAGTCCATGTGCACCAGACCGGATCCCAGGCGCCGGCTGCTTTCGCCTGCTCTATGCTTTCGCGCTCTTTGATGCGATGCGCGTATTCCCGTAGAGCATGGAACCATGTGCGACATTTTTCACCTAGATAAAGAGCGACTTCAAGTTCGGAGGCCTCGCCGTCGCGGTTGGACCACACGAAGTCTAAGCACAGATGCTGGTCTCCGCCCACCATTGCCTTGCGGTTGCTTATGCGTGGTAGCTTGCGGCTTATCGCGACCTCGCCAGTCGGCGACACCACGCCGAAAGCGCAGAGGAATCCGCCGCTTTCATCAGCCAGCGCCATGAACGGATGCCCGGCGTTCGGCGCCGACACTCGGAAGACGGGGGCGCGGATGTCGAGCGCCTTCGAGGCTGCCACGTAATGGCGTCCGCAGTCGGGGATTACCACATGGGCGTAGTTTAGCAACGGAACTTTGACAGAGACCTTGATCTTTTCGGCGCTAAACGCGGATCCGTCCGCGCGCTTTATCTTGAGTGTGCGAAAAGGCCCATCAGTTTCCGCCGTCGTCAAGTACAATGCCCCTTCGGACGTGCCTGGCGCGGATGCGTTGTGCCATTTTCCAGCTACGTCGACGGCGACTGAAGTTTCCATTGTTTTGTTCATATATGTTAATGTCCGGATTGTTTGAAGCTGCTTCTGGCCACTGGGCTTCCGGCGGCACTCGTCTCCTTTAGGGCGACCATTTTACACTAAACATGGAGCCCTTGACTTCCTGCTTTTCACCCCAAAATATACCGGAAATTAAGATTTTAGGTCTGTTTTGACGGGAAAACGGACAAAAAACAACTAATAGACGATTTTCCCCGAAATCGCTTTCTCGGATTCTTCAGGCGTAATCTTCGTGTTTTGAATCGCGGCCCATGAGCATGGCCACTGCGTCGCGAGGTGCCATTTTGCCGTCAAGCACTTGCTGGACGGTTTCGCAAATAGGCATTTCGATCCCCTTCGTTTTTGCGAGATCAACGACGAGAGGGCAGTTCCAGACGCCTTCAGCGACCTGTTTCATGTCTGCCGTTATAGCGGGAAGAGTCTCTCCCTTGCCGAGGCGTTCGCCAACACCCCTGTTGCGGCTGTGGCGGCTTGTGCACGTTACCACAAGGTCTCCGATGCCGCTCAGCCCTGCGAAGGTTTCGGGCTTGCCTCCGAGCGCCGTCCCGAGGCGCGCCATCTCCGCGAGACCACGCGTTATGAGCGCGGCGCGCGAGTTGTCGCCAAAGCCCATGCCGTCGCTCATGCCTACGGCAAGCGCAATCACGTTCTTGACTGCGCCGCCGAGCTCGACCCCCACGGGATCGTCCGAAGTGTATATGCGGAAAAATGGCCCGGATACGATCTCCTGAATTCGTTTTGCCTGTTCGATGTCGCCCGAGGCTACCACCACTGCCGTCGGCACATTGCGCGAGACTTCCTCGGCATGGGAAGGACCCGAGAGCGCGGCGACGTTTTTAAGGCCGAGCACTTTGGCCGCGGTGGCAGTGAGCCGCGCGCCCGTTTCCTTGCAGAAACCCTTCGCCACGCTGACGACGTCCGCTTGGGGAGGTATAAGCCCCGCGAACTTTTCGCAGACGCTCTTGTAAAAGTGCGATGGAGTCGCTAGAACTACTAAATCGGCGCCCTTTGCGGCTCGCGCAGCGTCAGAGGTCCATTCTAGTTCTGGGGGTATTTTTAGTCCGGCCAGGTAGCGCGAATTTTCGCCCGTGCGGCGGATTTCCTCCAAATAGTCCTCGAAAGGCCCCCACATCGTGACTTTGTAGCCGTTGGACAGCATGAGCAACCCGAGCGCGGTGCCCCAGCCTCCATCGCCCACGATGCATATTTTCAGTTTGCCTTCCATTACGAACCTTCCGTGGTTAATCTTTTTTTGAAGCGACGCTGTTTTTTTTGCGTTTCGAAAAATCGAAGCGGTTTTCGTTGCCGTTAATGAGTCTAGAAATGTTTTTGCGGTGTTTCACTATCACGAGCACTGCCAGAATCGACACCACTGCCGGCACCACGTTTGCCGGCTCGTATGAATTGTCGAGGAACCACACCGCCACTGCAATCACGGTCGCGGCAGTGATGGACCCAACCGAAACGTATCGCGTGGCGAGGAACATGACAATCCAGACTGCCAGACCAAGAATCGCCGAATGCGGAGCCACGCCCATTGCCACGCCAAGGCCGGAGGCGACGCCTTTGCCGCCCTTGAAGTTGAGGAACAATGGAAAGGAGTGGCCGACGAGCACCAGCACGCCGCATGCGAGTGTCATGTACAACGGCGCGTCGCCTTCGATCCCGAACAGAAACCATGCAGATTGGGGAATGACCCGCGTCGCGGCGACCCCTTTGAAGACGTCTAGCACGAACGTTGCAATACCGGGTTTTTTGCCAAGAGTCCTGTAAACATTAGTGGCCCCAATGTTACCGCTTCCCACGGTTCTTATGTCCACACCCCGCGAAAGACCGGCCAAATACCCGAACGGTATGGAACCAAGTAGATATGCAAAAACTGCTGCTGTTATGTATGCTAATGTAGTCATATATTTGAAGCAAATCGTACCATATACCGGTGGCCCATTAAATAGTTTTTATTTCATCGTCCAGGTTTTGCGCATGCACCGAGGCTGTGTGTCTGCGGCACAGTGGTGTGCGGAAGCCGTGAAATGATCCCATTGGCAGCGTCGAAACGTCAAGTGGCGGGGTCTCCACTCTGCCACGCGCGGTTATTGTAATATTGCATTTTATTTCAAGATTACATTGATCCGCCCCCCTGGTTGCTGGGTGGGCACTCCGCCACACGCGGCTATTGTAATATTGCATTTTATTTCAAGATTACATTAATCCGCCCCCTGGTGGCTGGGTGGGCACTCCGCCACGCGCGGTTATTGTAATCCCGTGATTATACGCAGGATTACTGTGGCAAATTTTCTTCTTGGCATCTTGAGGATGGTTTTGCGGCTCATTTTGCTGTACACTTTGCATCGACTTGTAAAAACATGGAGAAAATAAAAATTAAGGAATCCACGAAAATGAAGGCCAATGCAGCGGATGTTGTCCGAGTAATGCTCCCTGAGCGATATGAAATGGGAGCCACCAATCTTGTTTCTGTGCAGGATATCGATGAAGCGTCATGGATATGGATGAAGGATTCGGTTGGCGACAATGTGTTCCTTCGTTTTGAAAAGGAGTTCGAATCGGACGGCAAGGCGTTCCGCATCCACGTCAGCGCAGACGAAAGATATGTTCTCGAATTGGACGGAATGCGCATTTCAATGGGGCCGGATCGGAGCATAGAGGAGCGCTGGACATATAAGACTTACGACATTAAAGTTTCCTCTGGCAAACATGTTTTTTCCGTCGTTTGCTGGCGCATTGGAGATCATGCTCCGCTCGCGCAGATCGGATGGCACAAGACGGGTGGCTTCATTCTCAAGGCTAGTGGCGACTATGACGCCAAGTTGACAACGGGGAAGGCGACATGGAAAGTGGCGAGGTTGCCGAATCCGGGGTGGAGCCATGACAATGCCAGGCTCGGCGGTTCGTTTGGCGTAGGACAGCCGATAGAGATATCTGGCGATTCTCCGCTTTGCGGGGTGCCGCCAGATAACAAGTTCGCAGAAGCGGTAGTAGTCAGGAGAGCAGTCAAACCAAGTCCTTACGGAGGCATGTTAGGGGGCTGGCGGCTGTTCCCATCGTCGCTTCCAGATCAATTGTATGAATCCGTGCGTCCCGGAAGCTTCAGAGCCTTACGTTGGAATGTCGACGTGAAGGCGGCATGGTCAAACGAGGACGCGAATGTGGACGACCTCGCCAGCTGGAATGCGCTTTTGAAGGACGGCAAGGGGTTAATCGTTCCGGAAAACTCTGACGTTTCTCTGCTATGGGATTTGGACAACTACTACTGCGCATATCCGGAAATCGATGCGCAGGGCGGCAAAGGTTCGACAGTCGAGCTGGGGTGGGCAGAGGCGTTGAAGGATGATAAGGGTGTAAAGGGAAATCGAGACGAGTTCGTCGGCAAGATATTCAGTGGTTTTACCGATGTGTGGCGTCCCGAAGGGGCTAGGAGCTCTTTTGCGCTCCCATGGTTCCGGCCTGGACGCTGGGTGATGCTTCGCGTGAAGACAGGCGAGGAGCCGTTGACGCTCACACGGCTCGAACTGTTTGAAACTCATTACCCATCGCCGGTTGTTTCTTCGTTCAAGTCTGACGACGAGTCGCTTGCCCCCGTGCAGGAGATCTGCGAGCGAGGAATGTACATGTGTTCGCATGACATGGGCTTCGACTGCCCGTATTACGAACAGCAGATGTATCCGGGCGACACCCGTATCCAGCTTCTCGTTCAAGGGATCATATTCCCCGACGACAATCTTATCCGCCGCGACATCGACCTCTTCGATTTTTCACGCCGCAACGACGGGCGCGTCGGGTTCAACTTCCCGACACGTGGAACGCAGGAAGGATGGACTTACACGCTTATCTGGCCGTTGATGCTTGCCGACTATGCGATGTGGCATGGGAACGCAGAATGGCTGAAGGCCAAACTCCCGGGACTACGTCATGTGATGGGAGGATTTTCGGCGCTTCAAAACGGCGACGGCCTGCTGGCTAATATGCCTCCGTGGAACTTCATGGACTGGGTTCCCGAATGGAAAGTAGGCGTTGCGCCGGACGGAGACAAGCTTTCGTCGATCAACAATCTTTTTTATGTCTACGCCCTTAAATCCGCCGCGCTTGTTGAGAGCTTGGTCGGCAATGAAATGATGGGTGCTGCGTATTTAGATCAGGCGGGGAAAGTCGCCGAGAAAATAATCGATCTGTTCTGGGATGAGAAGCGCGGACTAGTCGCCGACGATCTCGCGAAAACATGTTTCTCCGAGCACGCGCAGAGTCTCTCGCTGCTACTCGATATTCTTCCGCCGGAGAAATCGGAGAGGGTCAAGAAGGGGCTTCTTGAGGACAATGACCTCGCGAGGTGCACCGTTTACTTCTCGCATTATCTTTTCGAAGCGTACGCGAAGTTTGGGAGAACCGACATCATCCTGAAGCGCTTCGATCTGTGGCGGGACTACGTTAAGCTAGACATGAAGACACCGCTTGAAGCCCCTGGCAACGCCCGGAGCGACTGCCACGCCTGGGGCTCGCACCCGCTATACCACATGCATGCGAACATCGCGGGTGTAAAGCCGGGTTCTCCGTTTTTCAAGACGGTTATTGTCGCGCCGCAACCAGCGGGTTTAAAGAGCATCGAATCCGAGACCCCGCACGGGCTTGGTCTTATCAAGACGAATCTGTCTTTCTGTTCTGACGGTGGCGTTTCCGGCTCGGTCACTCTCCCGGAGGGACTGGCCGGCGAGTTCCGTTGGCGTGGCAGAGTTGTCGCCCTTAATTCCGGAATGAACAAGATCTCCATATAAAGAAGTATTCCAGTATCGGCGGCGTGGAGCGCTTTTCGCCCTTGCGCCCTGCGCAAGCCCGCAAGCATGGGACTGCTTGCGGGAAGTGATTAAAATGCTTTGCTGTCTACAGTTGCATTGCTGTCGCACAATTCCGCAACATCTGAACGCAATCTTTCCGAGCCGCTTTTTATTCACTCCCTGCGGGCAGGCCCTTGCCAGCAGGCTTCATCGACTCTGTTGCAAATGCCTCTGCGGGAGACCATCGTGTCTGACGAGGTCGATTCTCAAGGTAAACGCACCTTTGGCGGACTAATCGCACATGCTACGCTTCATGGGGGATGCGTTTCCTTTGAGCTTTCAATACGCTGAGTAGCATAAAATTTGGGACGCCGTGGACAACTAAGACAATAAGAAATACGCAGAATCAACGGCTATGTCTTCGGTCGGCAGGGTAGGGACTCTGCCACGAGTCGTTCCAGAATTTTATTCTCTGCCTTTGTCTATCACAATGCGCATGATGAAGAGCAAAAGGCCGTGAATGACAACAACGTAGGGTAGAATTCCGAAAGTGGTTCTTGCTGCGACAATGCCGACCAGAGGAGGGTAGAGACCGAAACCAAGAGCCCCGGCACCGCTCTGAAAGCCCATGAGAGTGCGCGTTGTCGGTCCGTCAAAGCGGCGGGGCGTCTCGTGCATCATTGATGGATAAAAAGCAGCAAGGGAAAATCCTATCCACACCAGCGCGGCCAATGCGACACATGAAGAAGTGCTGAAAATCAGCGTAAGTCCGCCCAGCACAGCCCCGGTTGTGCTGGATTGTATCAGTCGTCTGTTGCCGATTTTATCTGAAACGAAGCCGGACAGGAAACGACCGATCATCAGACCGCCCCAGTAGCACGACACGAAGAAACCCGCCGTTTTTGGATTAACTCCGTGGACATTGACCATAAGTTGGTAGCCCCACAGTCCGAGGCTCATCTCCATGCCTCCGTACAGAAAGAACATGGAAGCGGAAGTCCAGAAGCGGTAATCCTTCTTTGCCTTGCCGTCTTCAACACTCTGTTTCGCGGTGTCGGAGGTGATCTTTCCGCCAGGCAGTGTCCAAAGGGGGAGGGTATAAAAGAACAAGCAGGTGAGTGTCAGTTGGATTGCGCCTAAAGTCGCATATCCTGCCCGCCAGGTTAGCCCGAGACCGATTAATGCAGTCACCATGGCCGGCCCGATTGTGGCGCCAATACCCCAGCAACCGTGGAGCCAGTTCATATGTCTGCTTTCATAATGGCTGGCTACGTGGTAGTTCAATCCTGAATCGATGGAACCGGCGCCTATCCCGAGAGGTATTGCCAGCGCAACTAGTATCCAGAAGTTGGATATGAACGAGGTCAGAATTAACGCTGTTCCTGTTAGAAAACCGCAAACGACGAGTAGCTTGCCTGTGCCGAAACGTTTGATAAGAGGACCGCTACAGAAAGCGGCGGTTGAGGAAAGCATCGTGATCGTAAAGGATATAATCCCGGCGTATGTCACCGGCGACCCGAGATCGATGCGCATAAACGGCCAAGCAACCCCGAATGCCGTGTCCGGCAAACCAAGGCTTATAAAACCAAGATATACGATGACAAGCAACGCCTTTGCCTGGTACTTTGGGTTTGTCAATTTCCGGTGCACATGCTCTCCTTGACTTTTGGAATTCTTGGATGTCTGATAGATCAAATCACTTGGGTAAAAAACACCGCCACGCCCAGCGGGCATGGCGGAATTTAATGTCTGATAGCGTAGCGAGTGCTAGGTGCGCCACGCCAATGTGCCTTACGCCTTGTAACTAGGCTTCTACTGCCGCCGCTTCGGTGGTCGGAGCAGCTTCGGCTTTGGGCTCGTATTTTTCAGTAACCCAGGCGAGTACGCACATCTCGGAGGAGTCGCTGCTGCGACGGCCGAGCTTTGTTATGCGTGTGAAGCCGCCGGGGCGACCTTCCATGATCGGAACGATCGTGCCGAACAGCTTTTTGACGGCCTCTTCGTCCTGCAGGCGGGCCATCACGCGGCGGCGTGAAGCGACGTCGCCCTTGCGGGCTGCAGTGACCATTTTGTCCGCGAGCTGGCGTGCGACCTTCGCTTTTGGAAGAGTGGTTTGAATGGACATTGATTTGATGAGCCCGACCACCAGCATGGAGATAAGTTGCTCCCTGTGTGATTTAGAGCGGCCGAACTTGGTGTTTTGTTTTCTGTGGCGCATTTTAGATTGTCTTTCTGTCTATCCGGCTTATTTGTTTTCGAGGAGCGACGGATCAAACTTGTATCCAAGGGAAAGTCCAAGTTCCTCCAGCTTCTGCTTGATTTCCAGAAGCGATTTCTTGCCGAAATTCCTGTACTTGAGCATATCCGCCTCGGTCTTCTGCGCCAGTTCGCCCACGGTTGTGATGTTGGCGTTGTTGAGGCAGTTTGCGGCGCGGACGCTGAGCTCGATTTCGTTGACGCTCATGTTGAGCTTGCGGACGAGGTTGTCGCGCAAATCCTCTTCCGACTCCAGGTCTTCCGCGTCGTCAACGACATCCTTGCTGTATCCCACAAACACGTCGAGGTGGTGCCTCATGATCGCGGCGGAGGTGACGAGGGCTTCATCCGGCTCGATACGACCGTCGGTCGTGATTTCGAGCGTGAGTTTTTCGTAGTCCGTGTGCTGTCCGACGCGTGTATTGGAAATTTCGAAATTGACGCGCGTTACGGGCGAATAGATGCGGTCCACGGGGATTATCCCGATTTCCTGTTGTTTGCCCTCGTCCCACTCGGCGGGGCAGAAGCCTCGGCCAATTGAGAAAAACACATCGATTTCGAACTCGCCGTCCGCATTCACGGTGGCGATGTGGTGGTGGGGATTCAGCACCTCTATGCTGCCCTCCAAGGCGAGATCGCCCGCTGTGACCACGCATGGTCCCTTGCGTTTGATGCTAACACATGGCGGCGTGCGCGTGAACGTCTTGACGAGCACCTTCTTTAGCGCGAGTATAATGGAGGTTACGTCCTCCGTCACCCCCGGCAACGAGCAGAACTCGTGGCTTGCGCCTTGAATGCGCACTGCGGATACGGCCACTCCCTCGATGGAGGAGAGCAGCACGCGCCTCAGTGAGTTCCCGATCGTGCGTGCGTAGCCGATTTCAAAAGGCTCCGCCGTGTACGCGCCGAATTTCGGTGTGGCCGTGGCCTTGTCCTTGATGACATGCTTCGGCATTTCGAATCTGTTAAGTCTTATAGGCATGTTATGCCGTCCTTTCCTTGCAGGAACCCGCTTGTTGGGGATTCCGGCGAATGCGGGGAAACCCGACTGAAAACATTAACGTGAGTAAAGTTCGACCACGAGCTGCTCGTTGACGATTGGGGCGATCTCCTCGCGGGTCGGGATTGAAATCACCTCGCCGCGGAGCTTCTCGCCGTCCACTGAAAGCCACGTGGGCGTGACACGCCCAGCTGCCGTTCCTTCGAATGCCTGGCGCGCCGCGTTCTTGCTCTGATCGCGATCACGAACCTGAACAACGTCACCCGCCTTGAGAACCATCGATGGGATGTTGGCCTTGTGTCCGTTAAGCGTGACGTGATTGTGGCGCACGAACTGGCGCGCGGCGGCGCGGGATGTGGCGAACCCGAGGCGGTATACGACGTTGTCGAGCCGCGTTTCAAGCAGCTGCAGCAGTGTCTCGCCCGTGACGCCGCGGCGCCTGAGCGCCTCTTCGTACACTCGGTGGAACTGGCCTTCCTGCAGGCCGTACTGGTTGCGCAGGCGCTGCTTCTCGCGGAGCTGGTTGCCGTAGTCCGAGGTCTTGCGCAAGCGGCGCATGCCGTGCATGCCCGGAACCGGGCGGCCCTGTTCGATTGGGCACTTCGCCATCTGGCAACGCGCGCCCTTTAGGTTCAACTTCATGCCTTCCCGGCGGCAACGGCGGCAAACCGGTCCTGTATATCTGCCCATGTTACACTCTCCTTCTCTTACGCTGACGGCACCCGTTGTGCGGAATCGGCGTTATGTCCTTGATGAGGCTGACCGCCATGCCCGAGTTCGCTATCGCGCGGATCGCGGACTCGCGGCCGGCGCCGGCGCCCTGCACGCGGATTTCAACCTCGTGCATGCCCTTGGCCATCGCGACTCTTGCGCAATCCTGAGCGATCATAGTCCCGGCGAACGCCGTGGACTTGCGCGATCCCTTGAACCCCGCCTTGCCGGAGGAGCTCCACGAAATCACGTTGCCGCGCACGTCGCTGATGCAGCACTGAGTGTTGTTGAACGACGCCCGTATATGGACTATCCCGGCAGGGATCGACTTGACGCGGCTTTTTTTGCCCTTGGCATCAGCCGCCGGGGCGGCCGTTACCACGTCGTCGCCCATGACTATTGCCATGGCGTCTGTCTCAACCTGTACCTCCGCCGGCTTCGCGGCAGCCACTTCCTCGACCTTGGTCTCTTCGCCCTTCTTGGTCTTGGCGGGGGCATCCCCTTCCGTCTTCTTCGCCTTTGCGGCGCCGCCCTCCGCGGGAGCTTTTTTGGCCTTTTTGGCCGCACCCTCCGCGGGAACTTTTTCGATTTTGTCAGCTACTTCTTCAGACATTTAGTCATCCTTGATGATTGCTCGTTACTTTGTTTCCGCTTTGCTCGCGGTGCGCGCCGCCTTGTCGCGGACTGCCCCAACTGTATGCTTGGCGCCTTTGCGGGTGCGGGCGTTTGTTTTGGTGCGCTGGCCGCGTACCGGCAGACCCTTGCGGTGACGCGTACCGCGATAGCTGCCAATGCTAATCAGGCGGCGGATATTCTGCGACACTTCGCGGCGCAGATCCCCCTCCACATGATATTTAGCCTGGATCACGTCGATGATTGCGCGAATTTCCTCCGCCGTCAAATCGTCGGCCCTCTTGGCGGGATCCACTTTGGATTCCTCCAGAATAACTTTAGCCCTCGTGGGGCCGATCCCGTGTATGTACCGAAGCGAATACTCGATGCGCTTCTTGCCGGGGATGTCTATACCCATTAGTCTTGGCATGAACGGTCTCCTTAGCCCTGCCTTTGTTTATGACGCGGGTTTGTGCAGATTACCCGCACTATTCCGCGGCGGCGGACAACTTTGCACCGCTCGCACACTCGTTTAACTGAACTACGCACTTTCATTGCGCTCTCCTGCCTTGGTTTCGAAAAAGACAGGCAATCTACACCTTTTCAGACGGGATGTCCAGAGAAAAAGCGAAAAAATAAATAAATATTTTTCTTTTCACTCGGATTTGCCACGATTAAGCCTCATTCGTGCCTATTTTCCTGCGATTCTACTTCTCCAACGCCTACTACCTTTCCATTATGCAGGCTTATACCAACCTCGCCACGGCTTGGGTTTCTTACAGGCGCAATTTTACACGGGCGATTTAGGGGACAGACACCATTTTTTTAAAAAAAGGTGCCTCCTCCAAGCCCACACCACATCCGTTCGCACAGGCTACCAGCTATCGCAACACCTGGGCTTTGAATAGGTCACGCGGTTGTGTACACTTCCTTCTTGTGAGCAAACAAGGAAGACAACAAAGT
>JALHHX010000202.1 GCA_022837245.1 Lentisphaerota bacterium | reverse complement strand
CGCCGGCTATAGCCCCAATGGACGCACCGACCAAGGAGCTTGCGGCAACAACAACCAGCGCCATTAATAGCGCGGGCAGTATCCCTGAAAGCACTTCGTCAAGGGCTTCGATGAAGTCATGGGCGACTTTTGCATCCTGCTCGAAAGGTATGAGGTCCACCAGCTCACCCATGCTCGCCGCCGGCAGCTTGGCCGCTGCGCTAAGAACTATCTCAGGTTTGCACAGGGTTCCGCGCAAGTCGACGTTGTCGTCGTCTTTCATCGCGAACTCGTCGTTTTTCCTGGCGCGCAGTGCAACAGGAAGCTCGTCGAACCCGTAGGAAATCGCCATCATTATAGTGCGGATCTTGTCCTTGTCGTTGCGCTTCGTGGCGTTTGCCTTGAGAGCGAAAGAGAAGCGGTCGGCGATTATGCCGCGCTGCGCATCGTCCAATTCATCGGCACCGCGCGCGTGGGCGAGCTCGGCGGCGCGTGCCAGAATGTCCTCGACATCCTGCGTGTCCGCTAAATCTTTGAACCACTGTTCGTCGCCCGTCTGGCTTACCGTTTCCGAGTATTCAATTGTCTCGTTCTTCTTCGAGGGGGGCGGCAGTTTTACACGGCGGTTTTTTTTGAGCTGGGAACGAGCCTTGGACCAGAAGGTTTTCCAGTCCACACCATCGGGAAACACCCCGTTGGACATCTCCGCCTCAAGCCGCGAAACGGACATCGGTCCAAAGCTGTTGAGCGCAAGAAGCACCACTTCGCCAGGGTTGTCATCGCACATCTTTTTGAACGTCTCCTCGTCGGCATGGCGCACCGAAAGAATGTGCTTTTCATCAAGCAATGTCAATGCCTGAACCGCATAGGAAAAAGCCATGGTGTGGTTCGGCTTGCGGTCGAAATCCACGACGATACGCTTATAAAAATCATCCTTGCTGCTGACTATGCCGTACCCCCAAGTCTTGTCACAGCAGGCGGCTCCGGGAACGAGGGCGCAGAGCAATTCCAGGTACTTTAGACTCTCGAACGGCCTGCCCTCTCCGAACGACACGCTATCCGCCATGGCAATCAACATCCTGTCCTTTGTTGAGGAAACCAGAATGTCACGGCATTCCTCGCCGTAAACGATGGGATTGCCAAGCCACTCCGACCGCATTTTCAGCAGCTTAATCAGTCCCGCGAAATCGTGTGTGTCGACAAGATGCTGCTGCAAAACCATGTAGCATTGGTCGCGCCGGGTCGTGTCGTTGCATTCGTTAAGAATGAGGAGCTTGTCAAGAAAGTCCTCCACAGGAGGTATCGCCGTGTCAAGGTTGTGATTTTTGTCCAGGCTTAAAAACGAACGCTCGATCTCTTCGGTGGACAACGGCATTGAGGACTCTACTGACATGGTTTCGCTCTTTCTATTCTTGACGCCGCGCGGGTTTCTCTCTCGGCTTTCGCTCCGCAAGCCCCGCGTTGCGCGACACTTCGCGGAACTAAAGGAGCGGTATAGTAGCATAAGCGGCCCTATTCATAAAGTAAAATCTTCGCTAAAATCTAACCGGGTTGTCTGGGGGGGAGATCTAATCGGTCTTTAGGACATCAAACGGATCGCACGAGATACTGCTTGCCGCCGAGTGCAAAGCGGCGTCGCGCGGGATACCGCTTGCCGCAGCACTCCAAAATCCGAACACGCTGCCGACGCGCCGATTATCTTTCCAATTTCGAAGGCTTTTTGGTATCGTTACAGAAGAAAAACGTTTGAGGTAATATTTTTTAGAAATGGTAACCACGTGATGCAGATACACAGAATATTTTCAGTTATGGCCGTCTTGGCCTCCTCAGTGCTTTTGGGATGCGCACAGGACTCCGCCACGGTGGCCCCCCCGGAACCGTTGATCGACGTTCCCAGCACCAACCAGCCGCCAGCCGCGATCCCGAACCTTGCCGCCGAAGGCTTTTTCACCGGTAGCGAAGATAATACTTCTGTTCCGATCTCAGGCGAGCAGCTGCTCTCGGAATGCGTTGCCCGGATGCCGCTCGATCCGTTGAAAATGATAGGCACGATGACAATGCGCAAGATGTACGGCGTCGAAATCAAGAAATTCCGATTTGCCGTCTTTATCAACTGGGGCGCCGTGCAGCCCATGGCGCGATACGATATTCTCACGACAAAGGACGACCCCGTCGAGACGATCCACGCCGTACGCCATACGGACGGTACGGACGGATCTCTCCTGCTCTCGCGGTTCATAGGCGCCGACATGAAGCCAGCCCCGACGCCCGAACTTTCTTCCCAAGTTCTGGGCACCGACATATCGTGGCTCGACATTTCGCTGGACTATGTCTGGTGGACAAACCCGACCATCGTCGGCGAGGAGAAGGTGAAAGGACGCATATGCGACATTCTCGAGGTCGAGCCCCCCGCCCCAATCAAAGACTGCGCCAAGGCGCGCCTGTGGGTAGACCGCGGGCAGCGAGTGGTGATGCAAGCCGCGCAGGTGGACGAGGAGGGAAAAGAAACCCGCAAGATGTGGGTGCGCGCCGTTCAAAAAATCGACGAACGCTGGGTGATGCGCGATATTGAAGTCGAAACGACCGGCAGCGGACACCGCACACGCCTGCACATTGATAATGTTTTCTCCGTTGAACTCAAAGAGGAAAAATAAGGATGGCAATGAAACTAGATCCACTCAAAATGTCGGATTGGCAGATCGCCGAAGCCGCAGAAGAATCGCTCAAACCTGTCGCCGAACTGGCTGCCGAACTCGGCATCGAGAAAGACGAGCTGTCGCAATACGGCAAGTTCTACGGCAAGATAGACAGCGCTTCTATCCTCTCGCGCTTGGATAAACCTGGCGCCAAACGCGGCAAGTACATAAACGTGACGGCCATCACGCCGACTCCGCTTGGCGAAGGCAAAACGACAACCACGATGGGGCTCGTGCAAGGCCTTGGCAAACTGGGCCGGGAACCCGTCGGCGCGATCCGGCAGCCAAGCGGCGGACCCACGTTCAACATCAAGGGCTCCGCCGCCGGCGGCGGTCTGGCGCAGTGCCTCCCGCTCTCCCCGCTTTCGCTCGGGCTTACGGGCGATATCGACGCCATAACGAACGCCAACAACCTCTGCATGGCAGCGCTTACCGCGCGCATGCAGCATGAGAACAACTACGACGACGCGCGTCTCGCGAAAAGCGGACTCACGCGCCTCGATATTGATCCCTCCCGCATCAACATGCGCTGGGCAATGGATTTTTGCGCGCAGGCTCTCCGAAACATCACCATTGGCAAAGGCGGAAAGCTCGACGGATTCGAGATGGATTCCGGGTTCTACATCTCAGTCGCAAGCGAAGTCATGGCCATCCTCGCCCTCTCCGGGGACCTAGCCGACCTGCGTGACCGCATGTCGAAGATCGTGGTCGCATGGTCACGCTCCGGCAAGCCCATCACCACGCGCGATCTCGAAGTCGACGGCGCAATGACCGCATGGATGGTGCGCGCTGTGAACCCCACGCTTATGCAAACTGTCGAAGGACAGCCTGTTCTCGTGCATGCAGGCCCATTTGCGAACATCGCTGTCGGACAAAGCTCCGTCATCGCGGACCGCGTCGGCGGCTTGCTTGGTGACTTCATCATAACGGAAAGCGGCTTCGGTGCCGACATAGGCTTCGAGAAGTTCTGGAACATCAAATGCCGCACTTCCGGTCTGGTGCCCGACGCCGCCGTCATTGTGGCGACTGTGCGCGCGCTCAAGTCGCATGGCGGCGGTCCCGCTGTGAAGCCTGGGGCTAAGCTCGACGAGGCTTACACGAAGGAAAATGTGGCTCTTGTGGAAGCCGGTTGCGAGAACCTTCTGGCGCACATCGAAACCGTGGTGAAGTCTGGCGTCACGCCAGTCGTATGCCTCAACGCATTCCACACGGACACTGCTGCAGAGCAAGCTGTCGTTCGCCGAGTTGCAGAAGAGAATGGAGCTCTATTTGCTGTGTCAAAGCATTGGGAGAAAGGCGGCGAAGGCGCTATCGAACTCGCGGAGGCGGTGGTCGAAGCATCCTCCAAACCGTCAACCTTCAAATTCCTATACTCTCTGGACGAGCCCATCGAGCACCGGATCGAGAAAATCGCAAAGGTTGTTTACGGTGCCGATGGAGTTGAATACTCTGAGACAGCGGCTGCTAAACTCAAGGTCATTGAATCAGACCCCGCCACCGCCTCCATGCCGATCTGCATGGCAAAGACCCAGTATTCGCTTTCACACGACCCAGAGCTCAAAGGCAGGCCGAAAGGGTGGACGCTTCCGGTAAAAGACTTCCTGACCTACAGCGGTGCTGGATTTGTGGTTCCAGTCGCCGGAGACATAAAGTTGATGCCTGGCACGGCTTCAGATCCAGCCTACCGCCGCATCGACGTCGATACCGCCACCGGCAAGGTCAAGGGACTTTACTGAAATCGGGCAGCGCCCAGGGGTGGCATGGGATACCGGGGTATTTGAATGTTGTAATAGTGGAAGGGTGGAATGATGGAAGGGTGGTTTGGAAGCCTGGGCTGCCCATTGGCCACTTATTCGGCCATGCGCTTCTACGGCGTGGTGTTCGAGCGTGCCGACGTTCCGCGCACATTTGTGCAGCAGGCACACAACACCGTCACCTAAGCTCCAATAGCGGAGATTGCTTGCTGCACGCAATGACAGCGTGCTGCGCCGCCACCCAAAGGGCAAGCCGGCATAGCAGAGAGGCGACCCAGAGAGGCGACACTCAAGAAGCCCCTGTCACTAACTGATTGCATTATGTTACACTACCTGTCATGCAAATTAAAACTCTGAGACGTAAAGGATTCTCTACGATTTTACGGGTAGCTAAGAGTGTGGTGATATCCCTTGGAATAGCATACATAATTGTTTGCGTGGCGATGACCTCAGGATGTGTATACAACTCGCTTATGTTTTATCCGCCTAATGCTTCTTATTCATGGGACACACCGGGAGTCGTACGCATTGAAATGCCGAATGGCGGGGTAACGGCGGCGGTGTGGCTTGAGAACCCCGATTCTGAAAAGATTCTAGTGCTCTTTCATGGGAACGCCGAGGACGTAGGCCAGTCAATGAGCACCTATCAGGCTTTCTACTCGAAGGGACTTTCCGTGCTTGCCGTGGAATATCCTGGATACGGGCTCAGCGTAGGAAGCCCAAGCGAGAAAAACGTGTATGCAGCGGCGGATGCGGCGTTCGCATTCTTGACGGAGAATAAGAACGTGGCACCGTCGAACTTAGTGATCATGGGCAAGTCTGTAGGCAGCGGCCCTGCATGCTATCTGGCGGAGAAGCAATCCGGGGTTGGCGGTCTTATATTGCAAAGCGGCTTTACAAGCGCGTTTAGGACCGTGACGCGCGTCCGCATTCTTCCCACGGATCCATTCCCGAACATTTCGCGCATCGGCGACATCAAATGCAAGAAGCTGTTT
>JALHHX010000201.1 GCA_022837245.1 Lentisphaerota bacterium | reverse complement strand
CCGACGACGTTGAAGAGAATGAACGTAAGCAACGTTACACCGATGAGCGTGGGGATCAACTGCAACAGTCTGCGTAGGGTGTAGCGGAGCATCTATTTCTTCTGTGGCGGTTGGAAAATGGCGATGTCGAGGTCAAGGCCGCGCGCGGCGAGGTCGCCGTAGAAGGTCGGGACGGCGCCCGTGGCCTCGAAGCTGCCCTGCACTTTGCCCTTCGTCGATATTCCGGTTTGTTTGTAGACGAAAATGTCCTGCATCGTGATTTGGCTCCCTTCGAGGCCTACTACTTCGGAGATGCAGGTGACCTTGCGCGAACCGTCGCTGAAGCGTGATTCGTGGACTATTATGTCGATGGCCGATGCGATTTGCTCGCGGATGGCGCGCGACGGCAACTCCATGCCCGACATGAGCACCATCGTCTCCAGGCGAGAAATGACGTCGCGCGGTGCGTTGGCGTGGACTGTCGTGAGGGATCCGTCATGGCCCGTGTTCATTGCCTGCAGCATGTCGAGAGCCTCGCCGCCGCGGCATTCGCCCACGATGATCCGGTCGGGGCGCATGCGCAGACAGTTGCGGACGAGATCGCGGATCGTGATGGCCCCCCTGCCTTCAATGTTGGGCGGACGCGACTCGAGCCGCACTAGATGTGGCTGGTTGAGTCGGAGTTCGGCGGAGTCCTCTACCGTGACGATCCGCTCGTCGTGCGGGAGGTAATTGCTAAGCACGTTGAGGAGCGTGGTTTTACCGGAACCGGTGCCGCCTGAGACGACGATGTTTTTGCGCGCCTTGACACAGACCTCCAGAAATCGCGCCATCGCCGGTGTGAATGTGCCTTTTTGGAAGAGGTCTTTGTCGAAAAGCTGGCGTTTCGGGAACTTGCGGATCGTCATGCACGGGCCGACTAGTGAGAGCGGATGGATTATGCAGTTGACGCGCGAGCCGTCTGGCAGGCGGGCGTCGACGTACGGCTGGCTTTCGTCGATGCGTCGGCCGAGAGGCGCTACGATGCGTTCTATGGTGGCCATGACGGAGTTGGAATCCATGAAAGCCTGTCCAGTGTATTCGATTTTGCCGTTGCGTTCGACGAAGATTTTGTCGGGGCCGTTTACCATTATTTCGGTGATTGAATCGTCGGCCAAAAATTTTTCGAGCGGCCCGAGTCCAATCGCCTCGTTGATTATCTCCGTGCCCAGCTCATCGGGGTTCACCGAGGATGGGAGTTTCGCGCGGATTTCGCCCATGATGGAGTTGACGACTTCGCGAGCTCTGCCGCGCAGTTGCTCGGCGTCTATGCGGGAGGCAGAGAGGCGCTTGATGTCCAGGCGCTCAACGAGTTCGCGGTGGATCTGCTGCTTGATCGAGCGTTTGATTTCGGCGTAAGGGTCTTGTGCTGGGGCTGGCAGGGCAGGGAGGGAAGGGGAGTCGGAGTAGACGGAGAACATGTTGTCCATCTCATCGTCATAATTATCATGCAACACCGTCGCAGGCTTGAAGGGCGTGGGGTGGGGGGATACTGGCTCGGGTACAATCCCAACTTGTTCAGGCTGCTGGCTCGTGGCGGATTTGATTTCTATGGTGTACGGTCCGATTACAATTGGACACCCGGGGACCACGATTGTCTCGCCGCTTATCTTGCTGGAATTCACGAAAGTGCCCCCGTCGGAACCGAAGTCCTCTATACTGCAGCCTCCGTCAGTGACAGTGAGGATTGCGTGACGCCCGCCGACCTGCGGGTCAGGAAGATGGATTCGGCAGCGGTCGCTGCGTCCGATTGTGTAAACGCCTGCGTCGAGTTCCATTTCAACGGGTGCGGCGCCGTCTTTTCTGATCTGGATAGTTGTCATGAGCGTCGGATCAAGGCGTTGTGCGGCGGATGTTGCGGATTTTTGTCTGGCGGATTTCGTTGAGATTCTGAAGCTCGGACTCGATCTGGTTGAAATCGACGCGCGGCAATTCCTCCTCGAAGTACACATCGGATGGGTTGCGCAGGGTAAGGAAGAGCTTGCCCTTCATCTGCTGCGCGAAGACGAGAACCTCTGCTTCGCGCGGAGTGACGTGAAGCGTGACCGTCCCGTAGCTGCCTGGGCTGCGCGAATCGTCGAGCGAGCGCAGCGTTTTGTCGCCAACCGCCAGGATTGTGACGTTTTGCAGAACCGTGAGGGTGACCATTTCCGCCTCTTTTACGTTGCTTGTTTCTGAAGGTAGAACGAAAGTTCCGAGCACGTCGACGCTATCGTTCGGGCGAAGCATTCCAGAGACGCCGGAAGCACCCGAAACCGGGATCGAGACCGCGCGCATGCTCTGCTGGATATCGTCGGAAAGAGTCCGGGTACGCTGCCTGCCGCCGTCGAGATGCATCCAAAGGAGGGGAGTTCGTGAACCCACCGAACGCGCCAGTTTGCGTCCAATGACGCGACCAGCGTCCTTTTCCAGGATGTGGTCGTCCGTTACCGAGTTGATGTCGATTTTCATGTATCCAATATCAGCGGGCTGTATGACGGTGCCGACGGGCAGGGCTGCGTCGGAGGCGATCACTGTCGCCTTGCCTTTCCCGACGATTCGCGCGTATTCGCGCTCGAACTCCGCGTTTTTCGAATTGAGCCAGGAATAAGATAGTACGCCGGCGAGAAGGCCGACCGCCAATGAGATTATCAACACGAATTTCTGTTTCATTTTGAGCTATTTGCCATCAGGTGTTTTATGGAATTTTGAGAGCGCTTCTTCGTACACCGCCCTTGTTTCTCTTGCGACTGTATCCCATTTGTATTGGCTTACGCGTTCGATGCCGGATGCTCGGTTGCGGTTGCGTACAATGTTGTCGTTAACCACGGTCACTATCGCCTGCGCGATAGATTCGGGGTCATCTGGCTCGAAATATGTGGCGCTTACGCCGGCAACTTCGTGGAACTCTGGGATATCGGAACAAGCCACTGGAGTGCCGCATGCCATCGCCTCGGCAATCGGTAGGCAGAACCCCTCGTAGCGGCTCGGCATCACGAACGCGGTGGCAGAGCTAATCACGTCCGGGAGATCCTCCTCATCGATTTCCCCAATCCACGTGACCTTGTCGGTTATGCCCAGTTCCTTCATGCAGCGTTTGTGGCGCGAGAGGGGAACGCACCCATAGCCTGCGAGAACAAGCCCGACGCCATGTATCATGCCTTCAGCGCGGGCATATCCATTAAAAAGTTCTATAAGATTTTTATGGCGTTTATTATTGCCGATGTAAAGTATGGCAGGGGGCGTGTATCCGTATTTATCAGCGGCCAACTCTTGTT
>JALHHX010000022.1 GCA_022837245.1 Lentisphaerota bacterium | reverse complement strand
TGATCATCTGGAAACCCGCGTATCCCATGCCGGCACCGACGGTGGTAGGAACCGCGCGCTGCCCGGGATAGCTTAGCGAGTAAGGCTTGTAGGTCGGGGAAAGCGTCTCCTTGAAAAGCAACGCCTCCCAGTCCTTGCCATTTGATATACCCTTATTGTCTTCTTCAGCAGAGCCGTAGTAGATTTTTGACACGCCATTAAGGTGCGACAGATATTGCCCGGCATCAAGCGGAGTGGACCTGTATAGGCCATAGGCGTTGATCATGGAAAGCGCCCACGGTGATGAATCGTTCGCAAAGTCGAAATCAAAGTGACCGACAAGGCGGCGATCCTTGAACACTTCGGCGAGTTCCATCCATGTTGCGTTGTCTGACATGATCTGGCGCAGTTCGCCGCGGCGCAACTCAAGGTCTAGGACAACCTTCTGCATGGTCTCATTGTATACGGCCACGTTCGCAGGATCATCCGCAACGAATTTACCTTTTGTCAACTGAGAGCGCAGGCCGTTCCAGACGGCACGGTCGGCGTTGCCCGCCTCGACCAGCGCTTCCAGTTCGGCAATCCGAGTTTCGGTTTCGGGACGCCCGGACTCCGGAATCTCATCTTTGTTGAGTCCGTCCTTTAGCGCGGCGATTTCCGTGCGGTATTGGCCGAGGAGCTCGCGCTGGGCGCCCACAAGCCCGATGAGCTCTTTTTTCAGGCGTTGCTGCAGATCGCGCCCGACATCCGTCGAAAGCCCTATCACATTATTGGTGCGGGCGACCTCCAGAACCTCCTCAACCCTCGCGAACTCCTTCTCGTACCGCTCAGCGCGAACCGCTAGATCAATCGGGTTGGACGTCTTGTCCGACATGTCCACCGCATGGTATAAGTAGCGCGCCCCCTCCTGACCCGCATAGTGCGACCCGAAGAATACAACAACGACGTGCCTGTTGAGCAGACCGTCTTTGGCAAGCTCAATCGCGACATCCGCCAGCAACGCGGCATTCGCCGCGCCAGAGGTTGCACGTTTTGCGATCCACAAGAACCGAACGCGCATGGATAGTGCCAGCCTCGCTCCCGTCCGCCGTGAGCAGCCCAGCGGCATCCGCCGCCTCGCGCGAGATGTAAAGGCGCGGCACGAGCGACACGGTCGAGTAATTCAGCCGGGACAAGCGCCATTGGTCGATTGTCTCGTCGCCCACGATCACGACTGCCTTTGCACCTCGCATGAAAAGTTCCGAAACAGTCGCCTCAGGCAACGCGGCGTCGACCACTGCGATTGTGCCCTGAACGTCTTTGCCGTCAATGGCCTTGAGCGAGCCGTTACCTGCGTAGACGACAGGCCCCTCAAGAGGCTCGTCGAGCACGAAAGGCGCTGGGCCGTTATCGACCATATAGACGCCGTCGACCGGGTTGCCGCCGTACGTGAAGCTGCAATCCTCCGTGTCCTGCACGAGCGTCATAAACTCCTGGCGGTGCGCCGCCACTCCAACCGCCTCGAACTCGCGCTCGATTGCCTTGAAGCTGTTCTCAAGATTTTCGCTTCCCGCGATACGGTGCGGGTACTTGGAAAACTCCGAATAAAGCCGACTGTAGACCGTTGAGGAGCCGTTGGTTGCGCCAGCATCGGCACCAGCCTGGGCCCGGGCATAATGAGCGATGGAGACGGAGAGCAGCGCGCAGGCCATAAAGCGCGCGCTGCGCCCAACGAAATTGGATAGTGTCGAAATCATAGAATTATTAATCGTCATCGTGGGCTCCCAGGCTCGCCTTCTCGATCTTCACGTCCTCGCGCGCCGCAATGCGTTCGATCTGCCCATCTGAAATCCACACCATGCGGTCTGATACAGACAGCATATTGTGGTCGTGGGTCGCGCAAATTATCGTTACTCCGTCGATCTTGTTCAAATCGTGCAGCAGCCAGTGTATCTCCTTGCCGGTCTTGAGGTCGAGGTTGCCGGTGGGCTCGTCGCAAAGCAAAATCGAGGGATTGTTCGCAAGCGAGCGGGCGATCGCCACGCGCTGCATCTGCCCTCCAGACATCTCCTTAGGCGTGTGGCTCCAGCGGTCAGCGAGGCCAACCTTTGCGAGAAGCGCCATTCCACGGGCGCGCGCTTCGTCGGAGGACACTCCGGCAAAAACCATCGGCAACGTGACGTTCTCAAGTGCCGTCATGACCGTGTTAAGGTTGAACTGCTGAAAAACGTACCCGATCTTGCGGCAGCGTAGGAACGCCAGCTCCTCGGCATTTAGCTGCGCCATATCGACGCCCTCTATGAAAACGCGTCCGCTTGTGGGCGAATCGAGGCCGCCCACCATGTTGAAGAACGTCGTCTTGCCCGAGCCCGAAGGCCCCATCACGCATATATACTCGCCACGGTATATCTCAAGGTTGATCCCGTTGAGAGCGTGCACCTCCTCTTCGCCGCGCATGAAAATGCGCCGGATGTTGTGCACCGAAACGAGAACCTCCCTGCCTGCGGCGTATTTTTCGAAATCAAAATCCATTACTCTACCCTCATTGCGTCCATTGGCGCCATACGGGATGCGATCCACGAAGGCACAATTGAAGCCAGCATGGCAAGGAGCACGCCCGCCAGCAGCGAAACCAAGGAGCAGACTGCTATGTCTCCTCCAGGCCAGTATTCAAAAAGATAGAAATTAAAGTTTGTCCACGAGCGCAGCGCCGCTATGACGAATCCAATCACCACTCCGAGAATGCCGCCCACGAAGCCCTGCATCGCCGCTTCCATCATGAACTGCACCAGGATGTACGTGTCCGTCGCGCCTAGGCATTTCATCGTGGCTATTTCACGGAAACGCTCGGTTATAGACATCAGCATCGCGTTCGTAATGCCGACCATGCAGACGAGGAACGAAATTGCAAGCAGGAAGAACTGGCGGGGGCTGAGCCCCAGTATGGCTTCGTCGCCGGCTAGCGAAGGGGCCAGCTTGCGCTCCAGACCGGATAGTCTCGTGTCATACGCGGTCTTGGCCGCGACGCGGTTAAGCGTGGCGGGGTCGAAATGGGAGGCCAGGATTTTCTGCGCGCGTTCGTCACCGAGACGCACAGCCTTCTGCTCCGCCGCCGAAGGAGTGGATTCGCGGAATTCGCGCGTCCAAGCTTCGCGGACTTCCTTAGTGTTAAGCATGGCGAAGACCGCGTCGGACTCCTCTACGGCCATGAACTGATCACGCATAAGCGCCAAATCATCCTTGCTGAACGAGAAACCGAGCGCCTCCAGCTGTCCGCGCCACGCCTCAAGCTCTTCGGGAACAGTCTCGATTATCCATCTGGAATCGGATACGGATTCCCCGCCTTTGGCATTTCGCAATATCTCATTGGCTTGCGCCACCTTATCGTTCCACTTGCTCGTTATGGTGCTGATGTCTTCCTTATATTCGGGGTAACCGTCCAGGAATCCCAGCAGCTGGTCGAGTCCGCCCGGTGCGCGGATGCCGAGCATGGGCTCGATTTTTGTCTTGAAGGCGCCCACATCTTTCAAAATGTAGTCGAATGCCGCGCGTCCCGATGTCTTGTGTATGAGCACGGTGCGGTTGCCGGTCGGAATATTTGCCAGCCATTCGATGTACAATCGCTCCTTTTCGGCGGACGTCGCCAAGCGGTCGAGTTCTTCGGCCGAGGTTCCGGTCAGGCGGGAAAACTCGGCGAACGCCTCCTGGTCGCCATCCTTCCGGGCATTGGCGAGACGTCTGACGGTTGCCATGTCGGTGGCTGGCGAGAACATCTGGTTCATGAGCTGCTGCGAGGCGCGCTGGTGTTCCCCTTCCGCCGCCACCCCACGCCCTGTCGAGCGGATAAACATGCTCTCGGCCAGCAGGAACATGAAAAAGGCCACTGCCAGCACCACGACCGCGAGGGTCAAAAGCGACCTGAGCAACCTGTGGCGGACACCCTTCAAACACAGCTCGAACGTCTCACGAAGAGACATGCTATGCTGTTTTTTTACGTCTATTTCCCGGTATTCTCGTGCGATGCCGTTCATATTCAAATTCCGAAATTAAAACCCATGGAACAACGCCCGCCATCAACCGGGCATGATGATATACTTGACCGGGACGGGTGTTCCGACACGGAAGAAGTAGAAGAAATCGATGAACAGCGTCAGCCCGACCATTACAAGCTCGCCGACGATGACACCCACGAAAAGTGGCTTCATTTTGTTGTATACACCGCCGCCTCCGAATTTGACGACGAGCGTCTTTATGAACCACCCCAGCAAAAAAGACCCCCACGTGCCGGATATGGGGTAAGTGCCAACCATCAGGAACAGCACGGGGTGCAGCGGAAATTTGGTGAAGCGGAAGCGCAGCATCGTGCATACCAGCACAGCGACGGCGCCATAGAAGAAATAACGAGTGTCGAGCGGCGCCCCGTCGATCATCTTGAGACGCTGCAGAGGCGTGGCCGCCTCGCTCGCCTCCAGGACGCCCACGGCGTCCATTGCGCTCATGTTTATCGCCGCCTGGTTGAGGTAAAGCTGCGGGATGTGCACCGCCGCCCAACCATCTAACGTGGATTTGTAGTTGTAAAGTGAATAAGTGGAACTGAGGAACGCGACCACCATCGCCACCACAACGGACACAACGATTACCGTGAAGACGCGCTTGAGCTTCAGACCGGCGTCCTCCGAGAGCTTGATGCCCGTCGCCACATACGGCATCAGCGATTCGCGTGGATCCTGCGCCAGGATGCCCGTGCTCCAGAGAGAGAAAGTCATTGCCTTGGGTCCCATGGCGGCCGGCCCCAGAATCTTGAGCAGGATCGGGGCAGGCTCCCAGTTGCACTGGACGAAGGGAATGCCGCTTTCGCAGACGATTCTAGAAATCACCATATACAGGATCATCAGCAGAAGACTGTAGAAAATGGCGATCACCCACGACTGGCACATCCATGAGAGGACAATCGTAAAGCCAATGAAAGCTAGTATCAGAACGCGCGCCGCCAGCACGGAGACGTCGTCGCCCCAGTCGTGCTCCCCGGCTTCGCCATCATCATTTTTCATGCGCTTTAGACCGATGGCGCGAGCAAGGACACCAAGATAGTAATGACGTCCCGTGTAGAATAGCATTATCGCGAAGCCCACGTAGGCGCCGGCACGGCTGGTTACGATGCTTGAAGACTGCAGCGCAGTGCCAGTCCCCAGAAAATAAAACGACCCGAAGATGGCTAGAAGGATCGGGGCGAGCCCAAGTGTGAGGCTTACCTCGGAGCTGACGAAAAACGCCAGCCCGACAATGGTGAAATATATGGTCTGCGTGTTCAGGCACCAGACGTCCGGCACGTTGCGCAATATCGGAATCTTAGTCGTTACGGGCAATGTCCAGCGCTTGAAATCCGGCATTGACTCCGCAATCCTCGGCACAGAGCTAGGATACCTCAGCGCAAGATAGTCAAGCAGCAGCAGTGTGAATATGGGCACGAACCCCCACCAGAAAAGGCGGTTCTTGAAGATATCCGGCACTCCGCGCCCACCGCTCCCTTTCATGTCGCAAAAGCTGCTAGCCACTTGTGCCACGGGATAGCTAAGTTGCTCGTGCACGGCCCACTGCCCATTAGCGGGCGCACCCATGCGTCCAAAGGTAGTTCCCAGAGGGGGGTTGTCTCCGACCCCCGCGCCAGTCCCGTGAAAAAGTTCGTGTAAACCCGCTGATATTCGGCGGCTGGGACAGACTCTATACCCTGCCCCAACCATGGCTCTGGGAAAAGCTCCGGACGCAAATGTTCGGAAAGAAGCCCGTAGCTCTGCCAGTCAGCATGGTTGCTCAGAAAATACCAGGGCAGCATCAGCATGCGGTGGAAATAACGGAACAAACCCGATGTAGGCGGGAAACACGCCACAAGCGTCATCACCATCACCAGAATAAGTTCACGGGAGGATAAGGACATCGCACGACGCACCCTGCCCTCGGCCTTGAACAGCCTGTCCAGCAAACCCCAGATACCGTTCCAGCCCAGGCCCAGAAGTATGAAGTACGAAAACGCGCCGGCGGGTATGTGGTTGCCGATCATCAGCGTGCCTTCAAGCACCTGATCGTGGTAACCGGCCAGCCCGGACATCAGAAGGACGCCCAGAATCCCAAACAAAAGGGAACGCCAGGTCAATACCCTGCCCTGTTCGCATCCCGAAGGCGTTGAACTTTCCATGTCAAAATAACCTCAAACGTACTATGAAAAAAACAGTCAGACCTGAACGCCATAAACCGCCAGGAATTAACCTGAAAAAGAAGAAAAGCTTTCATGTTACATCTTCTCGCCCTAGAATTCAAGCTGAAATTTTCCATGTTTTTTCGGTTTTAAACCATTGTGGTTCAACAAGATGCATACAAAAATATGCGCATGCGCACAAATGTAGGCACTCGTTCTAGCACCCAATCCCCCTCCCCCACGATTCCCAGTTTGTCATCGTAAAGGTTTTCTGCTAGACTTCAAGCAATTAACCGAATCCACGGAATAAAAAATCCCAAATGAAACTCAAACGCTTTTGGCCTATCTTTCTTTTTTTGACCGCTTTCGCCGTGTGCGCTGTAGTCTTTATAGACGTGCTCCCTTATTATTCTGAGATGCAGGCACCCGACGCCGCGCCATCGTTTGGGATCACCAGCCTGCTGCGGCGCATGCTCCCGTGGATGAACGGGACGGCCACTATCTTCACGCACGACGATTTTCTCAAGATCCTGCCCCCTCCTGCGTACCATGAACTGAGTTTCATCCTATCGACCGCATTGCTTGCCCTCGCCATGGGCGCCTATCTCCACACTGTCGGGTTGCCTGCCGCGGCCTGCTTCGCCGGCGGAATGGCCATGGCGTTTTCCGGATACCATTTCACACTCTTCAACGCAGGCCACCGCGGATATTTCATAATGATGCCGAACGTCATACTCATGTTCGCCCTCTTCGAACGGGCGCTGACACGCCCAAGGTGGTTTCATTTCACCCTGCTCGCAATCTGCGCCCTGGTTGGAATCGCGCACCAGCCAGACGTGTTCGTTGTGCTCATGATGCTACTCGCCGCATATGGGCTGTTCCGGTTAATACAAACGACACGTCGAGCCGGCTTCAAAAAATATGCAAGAACCTATTGGCGGAAACACCTCTTTGGCATCGCCGTCATGACCGTCGTGTTCGTAGTCCTCGGTCGCCGCACTGTTGAAAATATGTTCAACGTGGCATTGGCTGGCCGTGAAAAGCAGCTGCAAAGCTTAACACAGGGCGCGACACTACCCGGCGGCACCGTTGCCGGGGCCGCAGCCAAAACCGCAGAACAAATCAAGGAGGAAAAGGAGGCACAATGGATTTTCGCCACGAATTGGAGCCTGCCACCAGAAGATATGGCGGAGTTTTTCGCCCCCTGCATACGCGGACTAGATTCATTCAACCGCAACCTGCCCTACTGGGGGCGCATCGGGCAGACACTGGGCTGGGAAGAGACTAAACAGGGCTTCCCAAACTATCGCCAGCACACGATATACCTTGGCGCGACGCAGTCTGCGCTGGCACTCTTCGCGCTTGTCGCGGCCATAACGCTCTCTTTCCGCAAACGGGGTGGCAACGCCACGGAAACTGATGGCGCAGAGACCCCCGCCTCTGAAAATCTAATGGGAATCACATTCTTCTGGACCGCGGCCGCCATTGTTTGCATTCTTCTGGCGATGGGCCGCTATACGCCGATCTACAAGGTTTTCTATGCGCTACCATTCATGGATAAAGTGCGGGGTCCCTTGAAATTCGTCCACCTGACGGAGGTCGCACTCTCAATTTTATTCGCGATTGGAATAACGCGCCTGATTAAAAAGCCAACACCAGGCACGGAACCCCATCTTAAAAAAGCCGGCAAAATCACGATGATTCTCACTATTACTGCCTCCGCGGCATGCCTGGTCGCCGCTTCCTTCTTCGACCCGGCAGTTCATAGCGACCTATGGACTTCCCTTCGATTGCCGACCGGCCAGCCGCAGGAAAACCTCGCAAAACTCTACACAGGCGGCTTCATGCGCAGTGCCTGGATTTTAGCGATCGCAGCGGCGTCAATCGGCATGGTCTCTTTTTCCGCTCCCGAGAACCGGCGTTTTACCGCAGGAGTCTTTGCGGCACTGCTCATAGCAACAGTAGTAATAGACATGGCCGAGGTTGGAAGACGATTCGTGGTGCCCATCGACAAAACTTATGCCCATGCCAAAAGCCCCGCTTATGATGCAATCACCGGAGGTGGGGCGCCCGATGGACTGGCATTCTCGTACCTTCGCCTTACAGGACAACCTGGCTCGTACCCATTCATCGAAACACTGAACGCAGAGGGTTTGGCCTCAATGGACCCACTGCCTGGCGAGGATCCTGACTCATGGCGAGTCAAATCATTTGTGGAACTTAACAAGGATCAAGAATCGGTTATTAAATATTGGAAACTCTGGGGCGCGGGGGCGATATTCATGCAGCCGCAGATGGCAATGGCAATTAAAGAGGACATTGGCACTATAACCGGGGCCTATGATTTCGACGGCGCTCTGCGTTTCACGGCGCCGCGTAACCCTCGACAGCCAATGGCTGCAGCGGTCAAACCTGCCGGCATGGTGCCGCCAGTTGCAGTATACTATGGATGGCGCGTCACCGGCGAGGATGTCGAGGACGTCCCGGCCGACCGCGTTTACACGCCTGGCAGGTGGATCAAGGCTCCTTCGGAGTCGAACGGGAACTTCGCCATGGCCAAAGCTGCCACAGACAAGCCCGGCATGCTACTCATCCGCGAAAACCTGATGCGTCCGCTGCAGCTCGTGGCAACCGTGAACGGCGAGGAAGCCCCGCTGTACAAGGCAAACGGCATCTTCCTATGCGTCCCGGTGGATGCCGGGGAATCCGAAGTGGTGCTGCGCCCATACATTTCGTGGGCTAGCATCATCTGGAACGCAGCGGCCATTTGCTTTGCAATTATCGCGCTCGCCGCCTTCGCGCGTTCAGAGGCCACGCGCAGTGCCACGCCGGAACAAGACTAGCCCGGACGGCAATTCCCGCGAAGCCGGCACTGGCTCTAACGGAATTTCAACATCTGGTTTGTGATGACGTTTCCCAATGAGCCTGACGGAGTGTCGAAATTGAACACATATTTAACATCGGCGGGGACGAAAGTGTAGCCCTCGCGGCGTGCCACCAGCACGGCGTACTCGGGGTCGTTGGCGAAATTCTCCTGCTTGCGGCGTGCATCGGATATTTCGTTCATGGAGTATTCATTGTCCTGCTTCAGCATGTCGCGCTCGTTCACGAGCCTCGAACGCTCAATCACAAGAGGCGTGAACAACTTCACAACCGCCACTGCCGCCACAAGACCCAGAATGAAGAACAGCGCGATCTTGAAGGGTTTTAGTAATGAAGATTCCACTTGTGCATCTATCCGCGGCGCACCGCAACTTCACTGCGGTTCTTTGAAAAATGGTGGTGGGTCAACGATTCGAACGTTGGAAGGCATTGCCAGCAGATTTACAGTCTGCCCCCGTTGGCCACTTGGGTAACCCACCTCTGCGTTGAAGGAGACGTGAATATGCCATTTTCTGACCGGGAAGTCAACCCAGAATTTTGCAAAACCGGGAGTCTCCCACGGGAAACAGACCAAAAACCCGCCAATGCGTCTCGCCTGGTCACGCCATGGGGCTTGGAAGCAGGGCCCAGTCCGTGTTCTACTCGTGCCTAAGGGCTTCTATCGGATCCAGCTTGGAGGCTCTTATGGCGGGGTAGATTCCGAACACAATCCCAACAGTAACGCTGATGCCAAGTGCAAGCACGATGCTGGGAGCCGTGACTATGGTCGGCATGCCGGCAAACATGGTGACTAGCCACGGTATGAGCACACCCACAAATATCCCGATAAGGCCGCCGCCGAGCGAGAGCACAAGCGTCTCGATCAGAAACTGCGACACAATCTGGTTCCGGTGCGCACCGATCGCCCGGCGTATACCGATCTCGCGGGTTCGTTCCGTCACGGTCGCGAGCATTATGTTCATGATGCCGATGCCCCCCACGAGCAAGCTTATACCTGCTATCGAGCCAAGCACGATTGAAAAAGTGCGCTGGGTGGCCTCTGCCTGGCGCAGCAACGCAAGCGGGACGCTTATGGAGTAATCGCGTTTCTTGTGGTACAACTCCAGCAGACGTTCAATGGCCGCCGCGGTGCCCTCGACGTTGCGCTCTTCATCGACATATACTATGAGCTGGTGCAACTCCACCATCTCGCGTATGTTCGTTCCCTGCTTGCGCTGGAAGAAGACGTCCCCGTAATGCTCCTTCGCGGTGCTGAGCGGTATATACACGTCAATCATCTGGTCGGGAGTCTGCATGGATCCGTCCGTCGAAGTTTCGCTCTTGACGATGCCCACGACCTCATACGTGTTGCCTCCGATGCGGATGCCCGTCCCGATTGCGGTGGCGGCAGCCAGCAGCCGGCGTGCCCCGTATTCAGTCAGAACCGCCACGGAGGCCGAATCTTTGATGTCGCGCTTCGAAAGCACCCGTCCCGCTATCACATCTCGCTCCACGAGTTCGAACCATTCCTCGCTGGTGCCCACGACGCGCAAGTCGAGCTCTCGCCTGCCGTAACGGGCTGATTGCTGCATGGATTTCACGGGCACAACCGCCTTGACGGTTGGGACAGTGCTGGCGATCCGCTCCGCGTCTTCGTAGAGCAGGCCGTATATGCTCATCCTGACGTCGTCCTGAGTTGAAGCCGACTCTTCGGCCGCTTTCTGCGCGGTTATTATTATGTTGCGGCTGCCGAGCTTTCGGATCTGGTCCATAGCCTCGGCGCTCGCCCCCTCGCCTATCGCGAGCATTGCGATCACACTGCCCACGCCGAACACGAGCCCAAGCATTGTGAGCAGGGAACGAAGCTTATGGAGCATCAGGTTTTTGAGACCGAGCTTGAAATCGCGGCTGAGTCTGGAACGGGTAAATTTCAAAATCTCACTCCATTTGGTCTATTCTGCCGTCTTTCATCACGATTCTATGCTGCGCGTAATCGGCAATGCTCGCCTCGTGCGTAACCATTATAACGGTTTTCCCTAGCTTGTTCATTCCCACCAGCATGTCCATGATTTCAATGCTGGTCTGGCTGTCGAGGTTGCCGGTCGGCTCATCCGCCAGCAGCAACACGGGATCGGTGGCAAGCGCACGGGCGATGGCTACTCTCTGCTGCTGGCCGCCCGAGAGCTCCGATGGCTTGTGGCGCAGTCGGTGTTCAAGCCCCACGACAGACGCGAAACGCGCCGCTATCTCCTCGCTCCCGCCCTCGTCAACCCCCTGGTAGTAAAGCGGCAACGCGATATTTTCAGCCACGGTCAGCTGTGGAATAAGGTTGAAGCTCTGGAAGATAAAACCGATGTACTTGAGCCGCATCTCGCTCAGGGCATCGTCATCGAGTGCGCTAACATCATGCCCGTCCAGAAAATACGCCCCGGACGTCGGCCGGTCAAGGCATCCGAGTATGTTGAGCATGGTGCTCTTCCCGGAGCCGCTGGCACCCATTATTGCCCAGAAGCTCCCTTTTTCGAAACGGGCGGTGACGCCGTCAAGCGCCCGCACTTCCTCGTCGCCCATTTTGTAGATCTTATAAAGATCCTCGAAGACAACAGGGTATTCGGCTTTATCGTTTTTCCGCATGAAACCGCAATCTCCTATTTTCACGGTTGCTGGACACCACCGCCCGAGCCTGCCGCTCCGCCACCGCCTGCTCCGCCACTTGGCCGTTTGCGAGCGGCTCCGCCCGCCGGCGCCTCCCCTCCCGGCTGCGGCTTGCCATCATTCCCATTGCCGTTGAACGCCCCGGATTCGCCTTCGCCACGCCGCTCCGCCGCCTGAGCCGCCTCTTCCTTCGTAGGGATAACCACGGCGTCGAGAACCTCACGCACGTTGTCCGAAACAGAGTCGGCCAGCGGGGGCGTGAGCATAACCTCCTGCCCCGGCTCCACACCGCTCAACACATGCACAAACTGGTTGTTGTCGAGCCCGATCTCCACCTCGCGCATCTCGGTGCCGCGCTCCGTCTTCACCCAGACCGTCGGTTTTCTCTCAACACGCACCACGCTCTGAACGGGCAGGTACATCGCGTCGGCATACTGCTCAACGATCACCTCCGCCTGGCAGTTCATGCCGGATTTAAGGACATCCCCGCCGTTTTCAATGTTGATCAGCGTCTTGTAAACTTTCAAGTCAGGGTTGGACCACATCCTCTGAGCATCCGGGAGCGGCGAAATCTGCGAAATGACGCCGTTGAACACTTTCCCGGCAAGGGCATCCACTCGAATGCGCGCCGGAAGTCCCGGATAAATCTTTCTCAGGTTGCTCTCGTGCACCTCAACCTCCGCCACGAACGCGTCGCCAACAGGCAGGTATATTAGCTCCTGCCTCTCGTAAACCTGCTGCCCTTCTGCAAGCGGCTCCTGGTTCCAACGGCGGTTCTGCGTGCTCGTCGCGTAAATCACGAGCCCGGCCTCGGGCGCGGTTATCCTGGCCTTTGCGATTTGCTCGTCATATTTGTCGAGACGTTCTTTCTGCAAATTATACTCCTGTTCCTTCGCGCGCAGCTTAGCCTGTGCGCTGACGACGTTGGAATTCGCCTTGCGTTTGGTCCGCTCCAGCGCCATCTCGTTTTGGCGCACATCGCTCTCAAGCTGCGCTATGTCGCGCTTGTACGTGTAGCGCTCCAGGAGGTCAAGGTTGCTCTCTGCCGTCTTCAGGCTAAGCTCGGCGCGCTTCCAAGACAACTCGTCGCTGCGCAGCTCTGTCTCGGAAAGATAGTTCTCCTCGAAGAGTTTTTTGGACCAGTCATATTTGTCACGAGCCCGCTCCAACTCCTCCTGTGCGAGCGTGACACTGCCCTTCGCGTCGTTTAGCTTGTTGGGATATTCACCCTCGCGGTATTTCTCCAGATCTTCCTTGGCGAATCTCAACTTAAGTTCAGCCAGCTCCACGTCAGACTGCGACTGGTTCGTCACAATCTCCAGCTCCTCCTTGGCGGATATGAATGCGGACTCGCTGTTCTGCACTGTTATATCCTGGCTGACACGCTTGTCTATAAGGTCCGAGGTGTCAAGCTCCACAAGCAGCTGCCCCTTGGTCACGCGCGTGCCCTCAGGCACGATGTAAAGAATAGACGGACGCCCCTCGACTTCGCTTTTTATGATGATCTGGTCGCGCGCCTTGACGGATCCCGCCTCTGTGATGTTTATCACGAGCGGCCCCTTTTCGACCTTCGTGAAAATAACGTCGGAATTGGCGTCCTCGGGAGTTCTGCCAAAAAAGAAATACGCGCCCGCGGCGAAAGCCAGCAGCGCTAAAACAGCACCGTTGCGCTTATTGGATGCGCCACGCATGGTCTTCGCACCGTCTCTCATGGCGGCAGCCTCTTTCACCGCCTCTCCAGCCACCGCTTCGTCAACGGCTGCGTTGTCATTTCTCTTTTGTTCGCTCATTGTTGATTTATAAATACAGTTTCAGTTAAATTAAGTGCGCCAGCCTATTCACGCGCCCCAGCCCGGAGCAGACCGTAATCATCGAGGCTTCCCTCTTTCCACACGCCATCCACGGTCACATCGAGCAGCCCCAGCTCTTTGAGCAACTGCATTTCGTTGTCGCGGTAACCTTTGATGGCGCCAAACAGGGAATTCTGGGCGGAGACGAGCGCCGCCTGAGCCTCCAGCACGTCGCGCATCTCCGCTCTTCCCGCCTGGAGCAGCAGATCGTTGTTGGCGACACGCCTCTCAGCGAGGGAAACGGCCGTGTACTGGATTTTCAGCTGCTCGCGCTTTTCCCGCAGTTGACGCACGTTGCGGCGCACCGCCTCTTTAAGGGAATCCTCCGCCGCCTGATACGAACGCACCGCCGACTCCAGATTAATGAGACTGCTCCGGTATGCATCCCTCTCCGACCTGCGTTCGAACGGCAGGTCGATGTTTAACAACCCGCCCAGTCTTGACTCGTTTAACTTGAAGTCGCCGTTGCCATCCGCCCCGGATCCGGCACCCTCGCCTGCGGACGCGGTGCCGCCAAGCGTGACCTCCGCCCGCAGGGCATCCTCTGCCACCAGCACTTTGCGCTGCGCGTCCTCTAGCTTGTCGATATTCGTCCGGAAGTCCGGCCTGTTCTCAAACGCCACCCTTATGGCAGCATCCACCCTCTCTTTGAGGATCCCATCGTCAACAGACTCCGGCTTGCCCAGCTCCGGCTCCATGCCCGGCTCGCCGGCATCGTACTCCTCCATATCCGTTTTCGCGAACTTCGCCGCCATCTTCTCGAGATCAAGCAATGCGGAATCAGAAAGATCAATTTGAGCGTCCGGCGGCAGCCCGAGCTTCATCTTGAAAGATTCCAGCACTCCTTCATAACCCTGACTCGCGCTTATCCAGCTGTTGCGCGCATTCAATTCGCTCTGATGCGACTGGTCGAAGTCCGACTGCGACAGCCTCCCCGCGTCCGCCATGCGGCTGGAGCGGCGTGTCGATACTATGACTCGTTTGTAGTTGTCCTCTTCGTTCATCATCGTGCGCTTGGAAAGCAATACGCCCATGTACTCGCTCGCGATGCCCACCATGAATTCCCGTTTATACTGCTCGAAATCGCGCACGGCATACACAAGATTGCGTTGCGCCTGCGTCAGCGACTCCATGTTGACGAGCCTGCCAGACCCCCGCAGCAGCGGTATCTTGATGCTCGCATCAGCCACAAGCCCCCATGCTGAATCTTTCTCCCCGCTCAGCATGCCGGCCAGATCAACTGCGATGGAGCTCGACACCTGCGTCCCGTTTTCGAACTTTTTGCCCGAACCCAGCTTCATCTGGTTGTTGTAGCCTGTGTCGCGGTCGCCCCCAGGTGCCGTGCTGTTGACCGCCGCAGAGAGCATGCCCGAGAAGGTGGTCCTGAATGCGTGGTTCTCAAGGTCAAGACCCAGCGCTGCCGTGTAGAGCGACTCTTTTTTCGCCTGATATTCCCGGCTGTTCGCAGCGGCTATTTTAAGAGCGTCGGACAGTCCGATACGCAACACATTCGTGGTCTCGAAACCCACATCGACCTCCTCGGCCGGCTTCAGACGTTTTCCACCCTCCCAATATTCTGAATCCGGTAGGTCCCTGATGCCGAGCGACGCCTCGTTGAACACCGCAAGATTCTGATCCAGCAACAGCCTGCGGCGCAAGGTGTCGCCAGGCGTCTCGATGACCAGCTTTTCATCGCGGCCCGAGACTACCATCTGGGCGGCACCAAGATAATGTTCCGCACGTTCGTCGGCCTCGTCCCGCCAGTCTTCAGTACTCTTGCACCCGCCCGCCACCAGGAGCGCTGCGGCTATAACCGCGGTAAGACAAACCCGCCCCTTGTGAAAATGAAAAATTGAAAAGCCCCGCACTGTTTTGTTATATTTCAGAATATGCATGTAAACCCGCCGCTCACGGCACTCATCATATGACGCCGCTTCACAGTGAAATATTGTGCATTCTAACCTATAATTTCACGGCTTGCAACAGGCATGAAGTTGCCATATAATTCTCCGCACGATATCAACCATGACCACCGAAACTAAAAAAATCAAACTGACATTGCCGGACGGAGGGCTCAAACTGGAAATGGGCGGCTCTTTTTCGGAAGTTGAAGTTGCATACGAAACTTGCGGCACACTGTCGCCCGAGCGAGACAACGTGGTGTTCATATGCCATGCGCTCACGGGAGACGCGCATGTGGCAGGACGCCACGAAGGCGACGTGAAGGACACGGGCTGGTGGTCGAACATGGTGAACCCCGGCGGCGGTATCGACACTGACGAGTTCCACGTCATCTGCGCCAACATCCTCGGAGGCTGCAGCGGCACGACAGGGCCATCGTCCATAAACCCCGCTACGGGCACCCCGTATGGCTCGTCATTCCCACACATCACGGTCGGCGACATAGTGACCGCGCACAAGATGTTGCTGGAACAGCTCGGGTTCCAAAAAATCTACGCCGTCATAGGCGGTAGCTTCGGCGGGATGCAGGCATTGGAGTTCTCGGTCAGATTCCCAGGATTCGCGGAAAAGTGCGGCGTGATCGCTTCAGGTGCCAGCATGACCACGCAGGCGCTGGCATTCGACATAGTCGGCCGCGACCTAATCCTGAACGACCCCAACTGGAACAAAGGCGACTATTACGGAAACGGCGCCCCGAGAACCGGGCTCGCGCAGGCACGCAAACTCGCCCACATCACATACCTGTCGGGCGACATGATGAAGGAGAAATTCGGGCGCCGCCTCCGCATGCAGGAACATGTTGAAAACGACGACATCGACGAGCACAAGAAATTTGAAGTCGAATCTTATCTCGACTACCAAGGGCAGAAGTTCATAAAACGCTTCGACGCTAATTCATACCTTCACATCACGCGCGCGATGGATGAATACGACCTCGAAGCTGACTTTGATTCGCTCGCCGACTCGCTTTCGCGCACGCTGTCGCGCACGCTCGTCGTGGCGCTCAGCGGCGACTGGCTCTTCCTGCCCAAACAGTCCGAAGCAATCTCCAAAGCCCTCTTTAAAGCGAAAAAAGACGTTTCTTACTTCTGCCTCACCGCCCCGGCGGGACACGATGCTTTTCTGACACACGTTGAAGAGCTGGTCGAGGTCGTCGCCAATTTTTTGACACGCAAACCTGCCGGAGCCACAGGCGAGGTCTCCGCCGAGAAAGCCTCCGACTACGCCAAACTGATTTCAATGATCCCGGAGAACATTGCCTCCATTCTAGACCTGGCCTGCTACGACGGCGCCCTGCTACGGCGGATCTCAATCCAACACCCGGAAATAAGGCGGACCGGAGTGGACATGGACACGGATGCGCTCGTAAAGGTTATGCGCGACGGTTGCAACGCGATGCTGGCCGACGTCGACGCCGGACTCAAGAACATACCGGACAACGCTTTCGACTGCGCAGTCCTAAGCGAAAGCCTTCAAGTTATGAAGCATCCCGACAAGGTCCTACGCGAACTGCTCCGCATCGCACCGGTGGGACTGGTGAGCTTCCCCAACTTCGGCATGTGGCGCATAAGAGCAAGCCTTATGGTGCACGGCAGGATGCCTAAAACAAAGCAACTCCCATACGAATGGTACAACACCCCAAACATTCATCTATGCACCATACGAGACTTCTTCGACCTTTGCGAAAAGCTTGAAATCAAGGTCGAGAAAGTTGAATACCTGTCGACTCTCAAGTTGAGCAAGCTCCTGAATTTTCTTGGGTTCAAGAACCTAGGCTCATCCCGGGTGCTCGTCAAAATCCGCCGCTAAACAAAACGGGAACCAGACCTCTGGTCGGATTCCCGTTTAAGATGGTGCTCGGGGCGGGACTTGAACCCGCATAAGATTGCTCCCACTAGCCCCTCAAGCTAGCGCGTCTGCCAATTCCGCCACCCGAGCGGGTGAAACAGGCGGTCAATTTAGCACTAATGACATCGTGAGTCAACATGAAAGTGCCGCCGGTAAAATGGCACTCCCACGGGGAGTCGAACCCCGCTTTTAAGGATGAAAACCTTATGTCCTAACCGATAGACGATGGGAGTGTGAAAGCCTCATTGCGAAAAACGGGTGCAATGCTATCACAAACGCAGTTGACCATGCAACCGCATTTTTCGGCCCCCGGATTCCCGTTTATAACCTTGACGACTGGACAGCTCATCAAATACACTTACACGCATGGCAGTCGTTAAGGGTTTGACGCTCCCGCAGGAGCTGAAAGATGAAATTCACCGAACTGTGGCGTCGTTTCCCGTCGACGCCTTGGTGGAACTGGCGGCGGAGGACAAAGCTTTCGCGCCCGGGATCCGCGCGACCGCATCAGCAGCGGAGCCTCTCAGAAAACGACTCCGCGCGCTCGTCGACGGTCCCGCGATGATGCCGCCGCGTCCTCTAGACGCCCTGCGCCGTCATTCTTTCCAGCAACAGTTCGTCTGCGTGCTTTCGGAGATGGCGCTCACTGATACATACGGATTCGGGAGCATGGCGGCGTTCTGCGGTGGTGCGCGCCTGCTCGTGGGGATGCTGCTCGACCCGCGTGGCAAAGTCGCGGCCAAAGCCGTCGAGTTCATCAACTCCGGCAAGCCGATCGCCCCGCCCCCGGCGACGACCGATGATGCGCGCAAGGCGCTGGGCGCCGTGTTCGGGCCGTTTATAGACGAACTTTCACGAATCTTGCTCGCACCAGCGATCGCATCTGCGGAACCCTCGCCGCCGGAAAAGCAAAAAGATCCGTACGCCGGAATCAAACGGACGAACGCAAAGCTCACCCATCAAGTCGAAACCCTGCAAAAGAAGGTGGGAACAGAGCGGCAGAGGGTGCTTGACGCCAAAAAGACCGCCGAATCGGTCGGCAAGGATGCAGCCAAGACCTGTTCCGAGCTGAAAACTGCTTTGAAAGAAATCGATGGGCTCAAAGCACTTCTCGCCGCTAAAACGGAGGAGGCTGCGAAAGCGATAAAGACTGCGGAAGCGGAGAAGACGGCCAAATCTTCCGCACTCGAGGCCGCAAACCGAGCAAAGGCCGAGTGCTCGAAGAAGCTTGAGGAGAAAGACAAAAAGGTTGCGGAGCTAAGAACCGAACTCTCCATCGCTATGGATAAGATCGCGCAACTTAAGAAATCTGGCGCCATTGATTCCAAAGAACAGTTCATAAAAAGCATCGATGAGACCATCCCAATTGTAAAGCGGACGCCCCGCACGGCGCTCTCGGAGACTTTGAATCAGGCTATCGGCCCAAATGACAAACCTGTTTTTCTAATCGACGGGCATAACGTTATCAACACGATGCCGCAGTACGCCGCGCAAGAAACCAAGGGCATGAAACACGAGGAGCTGCGCAACCTTTTCGTTAAAGACGTCTGCGAATACCAGAGGCTACTTCAGCCGTGCGAAATACGCGTTCATTTCGACGGCCCGAAACCGGCCGAATACGCAGCGCTAGGCAACAGCGATGTTAAAATCGTATACTCCGGCGGCACTGGCGATCACCGAGCCGACTACCGGATCATCCAATACGTGGACTTCCTCGCGATGCAAGAAGGCAGGCCGATCGCCGTCATCACCGTGAGCGATGACGGGGATTTGCGCTCAGACGCTGCACAAAGCGGATCCCTCCTGCTACATCTGGACGAATTCTTTTCTTTATTCTGACCCACCGGAACACGATCACACGTCAACATGGATAATTTATTCACAGCATTCGCACTAACGCTGTTCGCAGGCATGGCAACCGGAATCGGCAGCCTTATAGCCTTCACAGCGAAACGCACGAACTTCCGATTCCTTTCTATCTCGACAGGGTTTTCTGCCGGCGTCATGCTCTATGTGTCTTTTGTCGAAATGTTCCCCGCGGCGTTGTCCGTGATGACAAAGCTGAAAGGAGACCAGACGGCTTACCTCTTGACGACCGTTGCGTTCTTCATGGGGATCGCGATAATTGCTTTCATCGACACGCTAGTGCCTTCCGGCGAAAACCCGCACGAGATCCACTCAGAGCATGAGACGGCACCTCTCCACGAACCGCACACTTGGCAGGAAATCCAAAAGCAAAAAACGAGGAGCGAGCAGAGCAAAAGCAAATTGATGCGGACTGGCGTGTTCACAGCTCTGGCCATTGGTATACACAACTTTCCCGAAGGGCTCGCCACTTTCCTATCCGCCTTGAACGACCCGCACCTCGGCATGGCGATCGCCGTGGCCGTGGCCCTCCACAACATCCCTGAAGGCATCAGCGTTTCGGTGCCGATCTACTATGCCAGCGGCTCGCGGAAACGCGCGTTCATCTATTCCGTTTTGAGCGGACTCGCCGAACCGGTCGGCGCCGCCGTGGCTTTCGTCTCCATCATGGTCTTGGGCGGGGCAGACGCCATCCAATCCCCCATGGTGATGGGCTGCATCCTCGCAGGGGTCTCTGGCATAATGGTATACATTTCGCTCGACGAACTCATACCCGCCAGCCATTCCTACGGCAAAGGGCATGACAGCATAATAGGTTTGATAACAGGGATGGCAGTGATGGCGGTAAGCCTGGTGTTGATGCGATGAAGCGTTCCTTTCGACCAACCCACGGAAAAGCGGCCCGCTTGCTGGTCTATGCCGCCCTCATGCTCGCAATCGCAGCATGGGAGTTCCTTCCACGCCTCGGCAAAAGCGGAAACGCTTTCGACGTCCAGACCTGGAACATGGAATGGTTCCCAGCGGGCTATATCGACCCTCAACCGGAAGCAGACGAGTCCGAGCGAATCAGCAACACTGCAAGGATCATGCGGCGCCAGGGTGTTCCCGACATTTTCTTCGCTCAGGAAATCCGGGACACGGCCACCTGCCAAAGCCTTGTCGCGCGCCTAAACGACCCCGTTTTCAAACTGGCCGTCTGCTCTTCCTTTTACAGCTACGGCGAGGAAGAACCATCGCTGCAGCAAGTCGCGATTTTCACCCGATTCGAAATAGTGGATTCGGACTCAGAACCATGGCGCGCGGCCGACTTCGTATACCCGCCGCGCGGATACGCTTACGCCCTCCTTAGAATCAACGACGGACTTGTCGCCTGCTTCAACGTGCACCTAAAGAGCAACTACATCGCGGAGGAACAAGACGAGCGTAAACAGGCCGCGCTCAACCGACTGAAGCGGGAACTAGCATCGCAGCAGCTCATGCGGAAGGTCAACGAACTCCGCAAACAGGGCCACAACGGGGAGGATATCCAGGCTTTCATCATCGCGGGCGACTTCAACACGTCGCTCACTGACGCCAGGTTTGAATCCGAGAACACGATCCGCGACATCCTCGCCGACGGCTTCAAGGACGCCTTTGAAGGCCTGACCGGCGACGCCTACGCCACGTTGCCCGCCAGCGCATACCACCCCGCCGCACGGTTCGACTTTATACTCTACTCGGGTCTGCAACCCAGCGGCAAACCGTTTGTCTTCGCCAAAAACGCAATGTCAGACCACCGCTCAATGCGCGTTACATTCATGATCCCCCGTATAGACGGCGGAAATTAGGAACCTTCTTGCTTTACGCAGGTTACTGGGATATACTACCCAAGCTGTTCTTAGATGCTCCTCAAGAGGTCTTGGCTTTTTGCTCTTTCCACCGAAAGAAGTCTTGGCTTTTTGCTCTTTCCACCGAAGAAACAACTCATGCAATGAATTCGTCAGAAAAAATCTTAGTAATAAACTCCGGCTCCTCATCACTCAAACTCACGCTCTACGCAATAAGCACAAAGCAACGCTTGGCTTCTGGTCTTGTGGAGAGGATTGGGACAGAATCCGCGAACATGGTCTACAGCCGGAGCGGCGAGCCTAAAACGGAGAAAACAGTAGTGGCAGACAACCACGCTGCCGCCCTTGAAATCCTGACCAAATGCCTAGTGGATCCCAAACTCGGCGTTATGGATTCTCTCGCAGAAATCGGCGCCATAGGCCACCGCGTGCTGCACGGAGGCGAAATTTTCAAAGAAGCCACGATGGTAACCGCGGATGTGATGACGCAGCTCCGCTACCTAGTCCCGCTCGGGCCGCTCCACATGCCAGCCAATATCGGCGGAGTGGAGGCATGCAAGAAAATATTCCCCGACGCCCCGAATGTGGCAGTGTTCGATACCGCATTCCACCAGACAATGCCTGATTACGCAAGCCACTACGCGATCCCAAATGAATACTACGAGAAATACGGGATCCGCAAATTCGGATTCCACGGCACTTCGCATCACTACGTGACGCTCGCGACCGCCGAATTCCTCGGGAAAAAGCCTGAGGAACTCAAGCTCGTGACCTGCCACCTTGGCAACGGCTCAAGCCTCGCCGCCGTCAAATACGGCAAGGTGTACGACACCACGATGGGGCTCACGCCGCTCGATGGTGTCGTCATGGGCACTCGCAGTGGCAACCTCGACCCAGCCGTCGTGCTGACTCTGGTCCGCCAGGGCATGACCGCCGACGAGATCGACAACCTCCTCAATAAGAAAAGCGGCTTGCTCGGTGTCGGAGGCATCAACTCCGGCGACATGCGCGATATCGTCAACAACGCCGCCAATGGCGTCGAAACCGCGAAGCTCGCGCTCGACATGTGGGTCCACCGCATAATATTCTACATAGGCGGCTACAGCGCCCTCATAGGCGGGGCCGACGCAATCGTTTTCACCGGTGGCATCGGAGAGAACAGCTGGCAAGCGCGCTCAAGGGTCATATCCCAACTCGGATCGATCGGATGCACAATGGACGAGGATGCAAACCGCACGCGTCGTGGCCCATGCTTTGTATCAACCGCCGACTCGAGAGTGGCCGCGATCATAATGCCCACGGACGAGGAGTTGATGATTGCCCGCCAGACTTTCGAAGTCGTAACAGCCGCACGCGCGGCATCTAGAAAACACGAAGAAATCAAGGATTTTGCAATATGAATTTTCTCGAAACAATTCTTCCAAAGGCCAAAGCCGCCAACAAACACATCGTCCTGCCCGAGGGCATGGATCCGCGAGTCGTATCCGCTGCGCATAAACTTGCCAGCGAGGGCGTCTGCAGAACAACCCTCTTGGGCACTGCCTCGGAAATCGACAACGCATGCGCTAAGGCCGGCGTCTCTTTCAAGGGACTCCCCGTCGAAGTCATCGACTACACGACCGCCCCGCTAGGGGATGAGCTCGCCGCGGCTCTCTTCGAACGCCGCAAGGCCAAAGGGCTCTCGCAGGAGGATGCCACTAAGTGGATACGCACGAAACGATTGTATTTCGGAAACATGATGCTCTCGCAGGGACTCGCCGACGGCTTGGTTGCGGGCTCGATTGCATCCACGCCCGACATGCTGCGCGCCGCCTTCCACTGCGTCGGCACCGCCAAAGGCATAAAGCTCGCCAGCTCGTGCTTTATCATGGACCTCAAGAGCCCCGCCCCATCCGGCGAAACCACCCTCCTGTACGCCGACTGCGCCGTCAACCCCTGCCCATCTGCAGAGGAGCTTGTCGACGTGGCGCAGGCTACAGCGGCGAGCGCGGCCGCCCTTCTAGGCAAAAGACCCAAATTGGCGTTCCTTAGTTTCTCCACCAAAGGCAGCGCCAGCCACGAACTAGTGGACAAAGTGCAGAAGGCGGCAAGTCTCGCCAAGATACGTTTTCTGGAGCAAGGCATACAAGCAGACGTCGACGGAGAGATGCAGGCGGACGCCGCGCTTGTACAGAAAGTTGCTGACTCCAAGGCACCAGGCAGCTCGGTCGCAGGACAGGCGAACGTGCTCATCTTCCCCGATCTGCAGTCAGGCAACATTTGCTATAAAATCACCGAGCGCCTCGCCGGCGCGAAGGCATTCGGTCCAATCCTGCAAGGACTTGCGAAGCCTGTCAACGACCTTTCGCGCGGATGCTCGGCCGACGACATCTTCGGCGTGGCCGCCATCACTGTCTGCCAGGGGCTATAGGCAAAGCCAGAAAACGCGCTGCTGCCCGGGCGAAAGCCCGGCCAAGATTCATCGCGTTTTCCGGCATTATTGTCAAGTCTCGGAAATTCGCGAACGGGATCTCCGCCCCTATACGGGCGGGATGCCAGTCGCAGTGTTCGCGCATCCAAGCGCCCTGCGGCCTTCCTTCAGAATAGTTGGACGCAGTATTCCAGGCTACTCCATACGGGAGGTCATCCGCCGCGAAATGTGGAGCGTCGGGCGTCGACTCCTCCTCCAGCAAACGCGAAAAACGTTCTGTGATCTCGGACTCGCCGGGATCCGACGGCCCAACGAAGTACATGGTTTCGTTGTAGGGGTATCCACGTAGCCACGGACAATGCATGTCGATCGCCAAATTGAAACGGTGCTCCATGATCTTCTCCTTGATCGCTCTGGTCTCTGTGTAGAGCGGCTCGTCAACATAGTCACGACCGTGGTCGTGTGGCATACGGCGCTTACCCTGGTCGCCGTTCTCGACTCCATCCTTGTCCACAAACGGCACTGCGAACACAAAGGTATCCGCATGGCTTTCTGGGTGCTCCGCAATCTCACGGATAAACCCTTCTAGAGAAAACGTGGCCATCGACTCCTGGGCGTGATGACGGCTTGTCACAAGGATGCGTTTCGACGCGTTCGGACTGCCGATTGTAAGGCATTCCACGGCGCGCCCTTTTCGGCTGTGGCAGAGCGTGGAAACAGTTATAGAGTCAGTGGGCATCACGGCGATAAACCTCTCCCACTCCGGCTGCATATACGGGATGCACACGCAAAACCAGCGCTCCAGCCCCGCCTCGGCGCATTCGAAGGAAAACGTTTCCTCCTGCTGCGAGGCTTCTCGCCCGAGCCATTCCCAGCTCAGCCCATTGTCGGCGCTGACCGCCGGGCCGCGTGTGCCGATCGCGGCGCCATTGACGAACCTAAAGCTGTACATTCCCGGTTTGTCGAACCCCACCTTGAACTTCCAGTAAAACCACTTTTCGGCCGTATCCCTGAGATCAGGCTCCAGAACCGCTTCGTTTTCCGTTACCAAGTGCACTATAACGTTGCCGCCCGGAATCTTTGCATCGATGACCATTCCCATTTTGAATTACCTTAAGCTTTCAATTGACGGCAAATCCGCCGCTTGTTTCTGGCAAGTATACACAAATCTGTCCCTGCTCCGCAACACTGCAAATACGGCGGCAAGGCTTCAGACGCAATGGTGCCAGACTCCGCAGACGCAATGGTGCCAGACTCCGCAGACGCAATGGTGCCAGACTCCGCAGACGCGATGGCTCCAGACTCCGCAGACGCGATGGCGCCAGACTCCGCAGACGCGATGGCGCCAGACTCCGCAGACGCGATGGCGCCAGACTCCGCAGACGCGATGGCTCCAGACTCCGCAGACGCGATGGCGCCAGACTCCGCAGACGCGATGGCGCCAGACTCCGCAATCTTGTGGGTTTATGCACCAGATTACTTTCCAGAGCTGTCTGGCACCGTCAATCCCGGGAAGTCTGGCAACGTCTATCCAGAGCAGTCTGGCACCGTATTGAAGGCTGCACCCCGCCACAGAGTGAATTCACGGTGAAAAAGTGTGAAATTACTGGTTGACGAACACGATCGAGTTCCGTTATATTCAAGTTGTTCTTTTCAAAATGATATTAACAAACAGGAGTTATCGCATGAACTGCCAAAAGGTCTACGACACCGGTCTTCTTTACCACCATTACGCCAACACGGCCTATCCACTTACGCCGGGATCTTTTATGGCGCACAAAGTCAAGGGCAACGAGGCTGTCCCCAGGGATTCCAAATCATCTCTCCTCGCGCGTACCTCCCACATCCACCATAAAAATAGGGACAAGCGATTAGTCCGAAAAATCGGACGGTCTAAAACAAGCGAGAAACCCCCAACAAAACGGGGGCTTTTTCGTCTCGCGGGGGTCTTGAACCGTGTGCAAATAGGGACCGCACGGAAGCCCCACACCCTGTTTCTCCCCTTATTTCGGCCTATTTTCTATTTAGTCCGAAAACGCCGTCCGAAATTTTCGGACTACGACGATACCCCTGTTTTTATTGGGTGAAAACGAGGTCTCTTAAAAATCACCCCCGTTTTCGGACTTCGTTCCGTTTAGGGTTCAGCAGGTGTTCTATTAGTCCGAAAAACCTGTGCGCGGACTATTATTCGCGCTGCATTTGTGATATAATAAACGAGTGTTTTTATGGAAAAATATACACAAACAGTCTCACCCGTTATGGGTGCGACTGTTTGTGTATTGATCATTTCCCGTTTAAGATCGGAGGTTCCCGATGTTTGAAGGTTTTGTAGCCGCTGGTCGTGTTGACGAAGCGTTTGTGGCTAAACTTCTTCTTGCCTCCAGAGGAGGCAAGGTCGTTCCCTCAACCTCGGATGATGACATTCAGAATCATGTTGACTTCTGGTGGACTCCAAATGGTTCAACGGAGTTGCTTGGTGTTGATGTCAAGGGACTGAAGAAGATTCGTCGTAACGATTTTCGTATCAACGATGTTGACACATGGATTGAGACCATGAATGTTCTCGGCAAGCCCGGTTGGGTTTACGGGAAAGCCACATACATCGCTTTTCGCAGAATAGGCAAAGTCCTTTTTGTAAAACGTCAAGTGCTTGCAAATTACATCGAGGGTAAAATCGCAGGGAAGCCGCTTGTCGGGAGGAACCCTATGTGCTGCTATGTTCCATATCGGCGAGCCAGCAGCTTCCCTCCGAGACTCGATATTATCACGTTGGTTCCGCTTGACGATATCGAAGCCATTGCCGAGTTCGTAATTCCTCATCGCTGAACAAGGAAAGCAGACAATGCCAATTGTTGAATCTAATGCCGCTCACGGGAAAGACTTTCAGTCGTTCATCGAAGACGAGTTGCGTACACTCAAGCGTGATGGTTATTTGACGCAAGTCATTCGCGAGTTTCGTGCTCGTGAGCCTGGTTACGAAAACCCCGACCAGTACTATGCGCCATTCTTGATTCAGTTCAACGACCGCACACGTTGGATTTTGTTTTCTACCACGTCAATGCGGACAGATAGGATCAAGGGGCAGCAATGGGATGCTGATCGGCTCAAACAAGTTGACGCGACCATTTCAAAGGCCCTGCTTGTCTATCCTGACGAGGTTACGGGGCGGGTGCGTTCTGAGTTCGTTCGTCAAAAGAACAAGTACGACAGTAGGTGGGAGTTCACTCGGATAGACGATATTATTCCGTTCGGGGAACTCGTGCAGTTGATTAAGAAGTTCGACGATGAGTTCCAAAGCGACGAAGTCGGGGTCGAAGCAGCATCTGTTGAACCGTCGATTTCTCGGTCTATTGTTGACTCCGTAATTAGCAATACCGCGATTGCAGGAACGCAAGCAGACATTGGCAGGGCATGGGACTTCGGCGGTCGTAACTTTGAACGATTCGTATCAAGTATTCTATCAGACAATACAATTCTGGCGAAGTGGCGATCTGGTGCAACGATTTCTGATTTCCAACATCAGGCATTTGCAAAGATTCTCCAGTGTGTCGGCGTGGATCGCAGCGACGTCTTGTCAATCACTGCCACATCGGACAAAGACGATATTGGGTTGCTACCCAGCGGTGGCTCACCAAAGACGGATGTTATTGCAACAGTTGTCACAAGAAGTGCGGGAGAGCGAGTTTTTACCTTCAGCTGTAAGCGGTCAACAAAAAGCCACGTTAGTGCGCATCAGTATTCGGCGGACTCGTTCGCTGATGTTCTTGACACCAACAACGCTCGCCTTCGTGCATTGTTGCGAACATTTCAAATCTATGGTAACAAGACCGATTTCCCGCATGAAGAGGCTGTTGCGTTAGAAGCAGAACTCACAGACAAGGTGGCTTCCCTCTGTAAATGGGTAGTTGGTGGGCATGGTGGTGAGGGCGACGAGAAACAACTTGCAAACTATGTCATCACGTTTCGAGTGGACACGAACACTCTTACGGTTCATGCTACAGAAGAATATGTCCGTTTGATGATGGCTAATAGCAATGGATTTTTCGGGACACCATTCCAATGGACATTCGCATCTGGTCAACGAGGTCGAAGCATCCAGTTGAAGATGCCGATGTTATAATTTTGCGGCGGTAAAGGAGAGGGGCGGCAATTAGATGTGCTGCCCCTTATGCTGCCCTCTACGCTTTTGTTCAGCAACGATCCAGCGTTGCCACAATCTGTTTAGCAAGCGCACAAATCACGGGGACGGCAACAGAGTTTCCAAACTGATGGTACATACTCGTGCGACAAACGGGAATCTTAAAGGACTGTGGGAAACCCATGATATGTTTACATTCACTTTCTGTCAGAAGCCGCAGCCCTGTCTTACCACCTCGTACAAACGTTCCAGTGATCCGCTGGATTTTATGGTACGATGCGCATAAGGTTTTAACGGGGAAAGCAAAGTCTTTGTCGACAATTTCAGGATGCCCATCGTTCTTCTTGAAAATGTAACTCTTTTGCAGATGCTCGGAAATTGATGGGCCTTCGGCATCTTGTTCGACAAACTGTCCAAAGGCGACGTGCTTGCCAATAAAGGATCCCTTCGGGAAATTGAAGGTGACATTGCCTTCGGCCTTCCTTTTATCCTTCGATACATATTGGCCATCTTGGGCATCTGTTCCGTTGACAAACACAGGAAGATCTTTTCTAAATCCAACGATGTACAACCTGCGGCGATATTGCGGTACTCCGAAGTCGGCAGAGTTGAGTACCATGAAGTCAGCGGTATAATTCAGTTCGTCGCGAAGTACGTCGCGAATGGTCTGCAATGTCGCACCGTCTTGGTGATTTACAAGACCTGGCACATTCTCAAGCAGAAACGCTTTCGGCTTTTTCGCCTTGAGTATCTTTTGGATGTAGAAGAAGAGCGTACCTTGAGTTGGATGCTCGAATCCTTCCCTCTTTCCAATTGAACTGAAAGGTTGGCAGGGGAATCCTCCCGTGAGGATGTCGAAGTCAGGGATTGTTTTGGGGTCAACCTTGGTGATGTCGCCCGCATCTACCGGGCCGTGGTTTGCCTCATAGGTCTTTTGAGCGTCTTTATCCCACTCCGAGGTGAAAACGCACGAACATTGTTTGGTCGACTCAAAACCAAGACGGATTCCTCCGATTCCTGCGAAAAGGTCGATAAAAGAGTACTTGTTTTTTTTCATAGGGTATTCCTTATGGGACGTGCGCTATAGTACCATACAGTTGCGACGTCATCAACTTGAACGATAAGGATTTTGGCAATGGCAAGTGAAGGTGCAATTTTTGCATCGCACCTTCATTGAAAAGCTCTTGAAATAAAATTGCTTCTGCCATTAAACTACCTTATGCTTTTGAATCCAATATTATACCAAATAATCGCGTAAAGTGCGGTGATTAAATGGATAAAAATTATTCCAGAAGAATCAAAAGCTGCGGCAATAACCATCCTCATGAACAGATGCCGCAAAGAAAACGCACCATTAGTCCCAAACAACATGATCGACGTCGCCCGCATCGTCGCTGAGGCCGTCGCCCGCCGTGCGGCGGTTTCAAAGCCCCCGCGCCCCCAAGGGCGCAGGAGCAGATAGTCCATATTCGGAGTGGATATTCCAGGAAAGTTATGGTGTAATGTGCTACCGGAAAGGTAAAATCGAATGAACAAGCCATCGCCTTCATTACTCGCCGAGATCAACGAGGTGCAGCATATGTACGCGGATCAGCTGCTCCGCAAGTACGCCCGCTTCTTCAGCGGCGGCGTGACGCGCTGCACGGCGACCCTTCGGCAGGAGGTCATCTACCATCTCCATTGAGTTTGCTTCGGCCCATGAGTAGTGGCACAACCGCCTCCAAAGCAGGCGGTGCCGCCCTTCGCAGTCTGCGAAGGCTTCGATAATTCGGATA
>JALHHX010000200.1 GCA_022837245.1 Lentisphaerota bacterium | reverse complement strand
CACCCCTATGATCTGGCTCGTTGGGGTGACGAGGGGCGGGTAGCCCATGTCGGCGCGTACTTGCGGCAGCTCCTTTAGGACCTCGGGCAAGCGGTCGAGCGCACCCTGCTGCTCGAGCTGCGAGCGGAGATTGGATATCATGCCGCCGGGGATTTTGTGCCCAAGGATATCCGGATCGATTATCAATTGCATCTTCTGGCCAGGTTCGCGCACTGGGGCGAGGTTCATGAAATGCGTGTTGATTTTCTTGAGGGCGTCGACATCTAGATCCGCCGCGTATGGTGTTTCCGCGAATATCGCGAGCATGGTTTCGATAGGTGGCTGGGATGAGAAGCCGGCAACTGCCGAGATCGCGCAGTCTATTGCGCCGGCGCCGGCGTTGACCGCCTCGTAATACGTGGCCACGCCCATGCCGCTTGTGGCGTGCGTGTGCACCTGGATCGGCACGCTGACTTTCTCTGATAGGGCCGTCACCAATCCACGCGCGGCGACGGGAGAGAGGATGCCGGCCATGTCCTTTATGCAGAGCGAGTCTATGCCCATCTGCTCCTGCTCTTGTGCGATGCGCACGTATTCCTCGACTGTATGCACAGGGCTCACAGTGTAGCAGATCGTCCCCTGGGCGTGGGCGCCGTAGTGCTTGATATATTTGATCGACTGCTCGAGGTTGCGGTTGTCGTTGAGCGCGTCGAAAGTGCGGAATATGTCGATGCCGCTCTGTACTGAAAGGGCGATGAAGCGCTCCAGCACGTCATCGGAATAGTTTCGGTATCCGAGGATGTTCTGGCCGCGTAGCAACATCTGCAGCGGCGTTTTCTTGGCGTGCGATTTGATTTGGCGCAGGCGCTCCCATGGGTTTTCACGTAGGAAGCGCATGCTGACGTCGAACGTCGCGCCACCCCAGCATTCGAGGGAGTAGAAACCGGCGGAGTCGATGACGTCGATGATTTCCATGATGTCCGGCGTGCGCATGCGCGTTGCCCAGAGAGACTGATGTGCATCGCGCAGTGTAGTGTCTGTGATTCGCAGCGGCAGACGCGGCGTCTTCTCGGGAAGAGGTTTCGACTGCTGCTCTTTAGAGGCGGGTTTCACGGAGGTTTTCTTCTTGGGTGTGCTCATGGTTTTTGTTCTTTCTAAAATGGGTTTGCGTTATTTCTTGGCGGCCGGTTTTGGTTGTTCAAACCTTCCCAACGCCGTGAATTTCTTATAGCGGCTCTCGACGAGCTTCGGACCGGTCATGCCGGAGAGTACTGTGAGCTGCTCGATCACGGCGGAACGCACGTTCGAAATGGTCAAATCTACGTCGCTGTGGGCACCGCCCGTGGGTTCGGGGATGATTCCGTCGATGACGTGCAGCTCGGCTAGGTCTTTGGAGGTTATTCGCAGCGCCTTTGCGGCCTCGGCGGCTTTGGAGCCGTCGCGCCACAGGATCGATGCGCAGCCTTCCGGGGAGATTACCGAATAGACGGCGTATTCAAGCATTAGGATGCGATCACCCACGGCAATGCCGAGTGCGCCGCCGCTGCCCCCCTCGCCAGTGACGATCGTGACGATAGGCGTCTCGAGACGCGCCATTTCCATTAGATTGCGTCCGATGGCCTCAGCCTGTCCGCGGGCTTCCGCCTCAAGCCCCGGGAAGGCTCCGGAGGTGTCCACCATAGTCACGACAGGCAGCCCCCATTTCTCGGCCAGCTTCATGAGGCGCAACGCCTTGCGGTAGCCCTCGGGATTGGCCATGCCGAAATTGTACTCAATGCTTTCTTCGACTGTCAGCCCCTTGCGGTGGCCGATAAGCATGAAGCGCTGCTCGCCGATGCGGGCGAAGCCGCCCACCATTGCCTTGTCGTCGCCGAACACGCGGTCGCCATGCAGCTCGATAAACTCGTCGCACATCTTCTGAGCGTACTGCATGATCGTGGGGCGGCCCGGATGGCGAGCCACCTGCACAGTGTCCCACGGGGAGAGGTGTGCGTATATGCGCGCGGTCTCGGTCTCAAGTTTGCGCTTGAGTGTGGCGATGGTGCTGGAGGCCACGCCGTCGCCCTTGAGTCGTTTCGTTTCCAGTTGCGCGATCTGGTCGCGTAGCGGCTGGAGGCTTTGTTCAAATTCAAATTCCATTCGTTCCTCCTATTTCTTCCTGTAGGCGAGGACGTTCGCGAGGAACGTCTTCATGTCCTTGCGGTTCACTATGTGGTCTACGAAACCGTGCTCCAGAAGGTATTCGGCGGTCTGGAAATTATCCGGCAGCTTCTGTTTTATGGTCTGCTCGATGACTCGCCTGCCCGCGAAGCCGATCAACGTGCCGGGCTCGGCTATGTTGATATCCCCGATCATGGCGTAGCTGGCGGAAACTCCGCCCGTGGTGGGGTCGGAGAGGATGGAGATGAAGGGCAGCCCCGCCTTTTCCAGCTTCGCCACGGCGGCGCACGTCTTGGCCATCTGCATGAGCGAGATTATGCCCTCGTGCATGCGCGCGCCGCCGGAGGCCGACACCATTATGAAAGTGCGCTTGAATCTTACGGCGTGCTCGATGGCCAGGACAATCTTTTCGCCCGTGCCGCTGGCGAGGCTGCCGCCCAGGAACCGGAAGTCCATCACCGCCAGCACCACGCGGGTTCCGTTGATGTTGCCGCTGCCCGTTATCACAGACTCGCTGATGCCCAGCTTCTCGACCGTCTCCGCTGCCTTTTCCTTGTACGGACCCTTGGCGTCGCTGAACTTCAGCGGATCGGATGGTACAATGTGTTGGTTGAATTCCCGGAAAGAGCCTCCGTCCACAAGAAGATCAATGCGCTCGCGGCAGTTGATCCGTTCGTGGTGATTGCACTTCGGGCACACTCTGAGGTTGGACGCCCATTCGTCCTTGAAAACGTGCGCCTGGCAAGAAGGACATACCTGCCATATTTCAGCAGGCAACTCTTGTTTCTTCTGACTGCTCCTTGTAAACCACCCCATTATGATCCCCCTCGATCTCTTGCGCCGCCCCGCATAAAGGGCGCCGCAATTGTTGATTGCTTGTGCGTTCCGTGCCGGCAGGGCGCACACGTCGCGCGATGAAAAGCAATAGTATGCCATTTTCCGCATTTTTCCGCAAGTCATTTCCCGACACCGTGAGACGCCGGTGGCGGCCGAGTGTAACTCTCTTGCAGAGAATATCTTGCTCCCTAAAAAGGCCCCGCACCAGGTTTTCGCGGAATCAAATTTTTTGACGTATTTTTCAAACGGCCCGCGCCATTTGCCACCCGTCTCTCGTTACGCATAGAAGGGCGGCACTCCTCTGAAGATGTGAAACAAACAATCCCCCTTGGCGTGCGAAGCGGTTTGGAGTGCGGTGACAACC
>JALHHX010000021.1 GCA_022837245.1 Lentisphaerota bacterium | reverse complement strand
TGAATTTCATCCGGCCGCTTCCCTTTTTCCTTCATACGGATGCAGCTGCGCAACCCGGTTAGAAAAGTCGCGGCTACTGGACCGCTCGCATTGCTTACGATGCCTATGGCACCTTCAACGTCGCCCTCGGCCAGCTTGTTCGCCATAGTCTTTCTAAGCTGTTCGTGATCGGTTCCGGCCGCGCGGAATGCGCGCGTCCTGTCTATTATTATCGCCACGACGGCGATTGAACACAACACAAGCGGAAGCATGAGCCAGCCGCCATCCATCAATATGCCTAGCATTGTTTTTCTCCTTTGTCCGTAGATTTAAAATTTTAAACGTTATCGCAATTTCCCGCCATTACATGCCGCCGACCCTGCCCAGAAGGGCCTTTGCCGTCGGCGCGGCAGACCCACCCGGGTATTCCTCCAGCACTCGGCTGAACTTCTCGGCGGCGCCGGCACGATCCCCTTGGCGGAAGAGCACGATGCCCCATTGCACGAGCATCTCGTCGAGCCACGGAGAGTCGGCGTAGTCGCGGAAAACGTGATCTAGCGTCTCGAGAGCGCGCGCGTAGTCCTTCATGCCTATATGGTAGTTGATTATGCGCTTGAACGATTCGCCTGCGTACGAGGAATCAGGATACGCCTCGGTGCAACGCCTGAACGCCGCCACAGCCTGTGCGTAGTTAGGATTGGCGGCATTGGCCATCTTTGCGGTTTTCTCAAGCGCGAGGCCGATGCGGAACTGCGCCTCCGCCTTGCGGCTAGATGTCGGGAGGTTTATCACGGATCCGTATATGCTGATGCCCTCCTGTATGTCCCTCTGCTCGTTGGACACCACCTTCGCGTCCGCGATGCGCATGAGCGCGAGATCAGCGTAGACTGTATCAGGATATAGCTTGACGAGGGCGTTGCAAGTGCTGATTGCCGCGCCCAGCTGGTCCTGCAACAGCTGCAGATCCCATTTCACCACGTAGGTCTGTTCGACCACTGTGCGCGAAAGACTGTTCTGTGATGCTATGCGCATTATTTCGGCCACCTTGTCAAGACCCTCCTCGGACTTGGACGCCGCATGGCTGTTCAACCCGACTTCCTTGAATATAGCACCCCATTTGCTGAGCAGCTGAGCCTCGAGCAGGAGCTTGCGGGACTGCACATCCGGGTCGCTCGACGATGCTACAATGCTCTGCGGCTCCGTGCTGCCTCCCACGAGCACCACCGCCGTTGCCTCCCTATCGATCGGCATCGTACCGCCCAAATGGCGCGCATCAGTGTATTTGACACTAAGCTTGTCCTCCGCCCCGACAAGGATCATGTCCGACGCCACCTGAACTGGGTTGTTAGTGTCCGCCAGGACAGGCGTGAAACGGCCTAGGAACACGCCTGAGCGCGGCGCAGTCTCCACCATTCGCACGTCAATGCTGCCGCGTTCGATGATCTCGTCGTCATCGGTAAGCGGCGCCTCGGCTCCCAGGGCTATTTCCTCCTGCGTGGGCTTGGGCTTTACGTAGCTGGCTGTCACCTTAAGCGTCACCACGTCTGGCCCCGGCGACGTGTCCAGATCAAGATCGCGGAGGCGGAGGAATGCCGGCTGGCCGACGAACACGCCGTGCACGCGCTGCTTGTAAGCGCCGTCCATGAAGCCCACGACGCCGCTCGAAACGACGCGCACTTTCGCGTTCACCGGCACGTTGACGCCTCCCTTGGAGTTCGTCTTGTCGATGTATTCCACCGTGATTTCATCGCCGCCCTGCACGGTGAGCTTTCCGTCGTTGGGCTGGGTGGGTTCAGCGACGGTCTCGATCGATGCCAGGCCGTCGCCCCCCTCCCTGCCGTAGACTTCTATGTTGATTATCTCGCTATCGCCGGATATCGCCGTGACTTTGACTTTCAAGTTCTCGCCGATCTGAGATAGCACCGAGAGATCCCTGTCCGACACATGCACGAAAAGCCTTTGCCCTGCTTCCGCGAAGACAACCGCGTCATCCCCGCCCCCTTCGTCGGGCGGCACAGCCGTTCCGACCATCCCGAACGTCTCGATGGCGCGCGCCCAGCGTCTGCCTTCAAAATGGATCAGCCCGATCTGGTAGTAGGCGTCGTTCGCAAACGGGCTGCCGGGGAAATCTTCAGTGAGGCGGCGGAGCAACGTGACTGCTTCGCCAGCGCGTTTCAGGCTCCTGTTCGCCTCTGCCTGGCGTAGCAGGGACTCAGCCCGCATCTCCTCGTCCTCCGCGTCTTTTATCAGGCGCAGCACTCCGAGCGCTTCCTCGGGCTGCCCGTTTTTAAGTTTATACTTGCCAAGCTCAAGGTACGCCTTGAAACGCGCCTGCGTTTCCGGGAACATGCGGGGCACGGCTTCTAGCATGCCGACGCCGCGGGCTTCCTCCCCCGATTCTATCAAGTCGGTCGCGTTGAGCACCATGCGAGTGGCGCGCGCCTCAAGCTGACGCGGCGTGGCGGAGGCCTCTTCACCCGCCGCCTCTCCAACAGCCTCCTGGGCGGACGCCTGGAGCGCGAACACCGCCACCGCACATAGCGCCGCAGCCGTAAACAGTCCGCTAGTTTTCATGAAATAGCCCATGTTTTCTCTCGTTCTCATGTATGTGATATGATAAGTTTTTTTCGGAAAGTGTCAATTGACGTTGTGGATTACGCCGCCGCCCGTCTCGATGCCGAGCTCCTCCAGCCGCTGGTGCGACTGCGACGCCTGGCCCGACTTTTTCCAGTCGGGGTGCGAAAGTATGCGCCTGTAATGGGCGATGGCGTTGGCCTTGTCGTTATCTGCCTTGAAGTACTCTGCCTTCTGATACATGGCGCGCGACGCCTCGGCGGGGAAAATGCTCGCGATTTCCGTGAGTGTCTGTTGCGCTTTGTCTTTTTCCCCAATGCGCCTGTGGCATTCCTGGATTGCCCAGAGCGATGTCGGTGGATCGACCGCCTCCATAAAGAGGGGAATAGCCTCCTTGCACTTGTTCATACGGTCTTTGTACAGGTAGGCGCGCATGCGCTTGGCGTTTTTCACATAATCGGGATCGGGCTGCATTTCCATCTGGTCGAGAACTTTCTCTGCCTCTTCGTAATGCCCCGTACGCTCTTCTAGACTATACGCCACCGACAGCCTCTGCGGCACTCCCTCTATAAGGTCGAGCAATGTCCTCGCCTCAACCGCCATGCTTGCCTCCACAAGGTTGTTTATGAGGCGGCGCGCACGGCTGTCCTTTTCCGCGGGCGTGAGGTTATCCGAGCGGAGCTTGGTGACGAGCGCCAGCGCGAGCTCGGAAGCCTTGTCCGGGTTGAGCATGCGGCGGTAGTAGAACGTGGTGAGGTCGAAATCCCACGCCTTGTCGGCCTCCGCATACAGGGTGCCGTGCTTTTCGTACCAGTCCACGAGCCCTTCCCGGAATTTCCTCAGCCGGCCATCGATCTGCTTTCCGTCCTCCTTGGGGAACGCGCGGGTAAGATAGTCGTCCGTAACCCATCTGTACCAGTGGTGCCAGGTGTTCCACATGAATTCGTTGATGTAGTCGGTCCTGCCCTTGGCATCGCCGCGCATCTGCTCCACAACTGAATCCAGCGCCTGCCAACGCCCCTGTGCGCCGCGCAGCATCATCAGGTTGCGCGCCGCCTCCGCACGGACGTCCCGCGAGCCTCCGGGATGGTCGCGCACAAGCGCCTCCCAACGGGCTGCTGCCTCCTCCCACTTCATGCGCTCCCATGCGTCGCCGGCAAGCCGTTGGAGCGTGAGGAGCCCCAGCGGGTTGCCGACCGACTCAGGCATTTCCTCGATCTGCTGCCAGTCGGTCAACGCCTTGTTGCGGTCGCCATTCTGACGATGCGCCTCGGCTCGCCAGTAGAGCGACTGGATGATCGCAAGCGGGGACTCCGGATAGAGCGTAAGGACCTCGGTATATATCCTCACCGCCGAGTTGCGGTCCTTGGCCAGATGCAACTCATATCCTTCCATGAAGGCCGCGTGGGCGAGCGCGAACTCGGGCGCGTCGAAAAATTCGCGCGCGAACAGTTTCCATTCGCCAGACGCGGCGCGGTACGCCGAGGCGGCGTCCTGCTCCCTGTTTTCCTTGGTCGCGCGGTCCGCCATCTCGTGGAGCTTGACGCAACGCTCATAAGTCGTGCGCTGAGGTATGGTAAGCTTGGCGTACTGCTCGGCCGAGAAACGCCAGCTCCACTCCTGCTGAGCGAAGGCGCTTGGTGCATTCACTGCAAAACATATCGCAACCAGCCAAGCTGTCTTCAGCGTCTTTGAATATCGTGAAAAATTAATCATTTATTCTCCGTTCAGGATTTCTTTGGTGCGGGTCACTGAAGCCGGCCCGCCAATGTTACAGATTTTCCAGCGACTCGAAGGCCTTGCTCTCCTGCCAGAGCATACCACGCGAACGGCGCGCCCACTCGGTTTCCGGATATTCAAACACGTTGCGCTTGAAGTAAAGGTACGCATTCTTGTAATCCCCGGTCCTGAAGCTCGCATCGCCGGCCCAGTACATCGCCTGTGCCCTCAGTGCGCGTTCATCATCCGTGCCGCCAGGGTACTCCTGGATAAGCTTGTCGAACGACGCCACAGCCGCCTTGTATTCCTCGGCCGATTCCCGCGGCATTCTCGAGCCCTCTTTGCCGAAATCATCTCCCCAAAGTTTCTCGGCTTGCTTTATGTGGCACTGCGCGCCCATGAAGAGCGACGCCGCGGCGCGTTCATGCGATGGGAATCGTTTCTGGAAGTTCTCATAGATGCGGCCGGCGGTGTCGTAGCGCTGCTCCTGCGTATAGTAGTAGGTGGCCAGACGAACCGTCGCGTCGCCCACAAGCGGCGAACTCGGGTACAAGTAGGTCATCTTGACGTATTCTTCGGAAGCGCGGTTGTAGTCGCCCAGCATCTCAAGGCAAAGCGCCTTATGGTACTGCGCGCGCGGGGCGTACTCACTCCCTGGCCACGTGGCCAGTATGCCAGTGAAACGGGCGAGAGCCTCTTCGTAGAGGACGCGAGCCTCGTCGGGCTTTCCTGCGTCCTTCTCCTCTGTGGCCAGTTCCTGGTACAGGTTGCCAAGCAGATATTCGCCCTCGACGGCGTGTTCCGTCCCGGGGTAATCACGCAGCGCCGTCTCAAGGATTTCACGGCCTGATGAAATGGCCTCTGCACTCCTCGCGTTTTCTCCCAGCTTGCGAAGCTCCTTGGCGTTCTCGAAAAGGCTCTCAGCCATGCGGAACTGCACTGAAACAGCCTGCTCAGAATCGCGGAAGCGCTTGCTGAACATCCGCACTCTACCGTCGGATCCTTTGTAAACCTCGCCGTCCACCGATACGCGCCCGGGCGTCATGAACGGCAGGGTGGTCTGGTCGTCGTAGCTAAACACCACCGTGTCGCCGTAAGCGACAGGGAAAGATTCATCAGTGGCATCTTCCGGGAGCTTCCCATCCGGCGAGTAGACAGGGCGTATGCTACCCGTGAACCGACCCGAATGCGGCATCGTCTCGGTAAGGTTGACGGAGCGGCTAGCGCCGCCGGTCATCGCCTTGATCTCAACCCTCACGACGTCCTGTGTCGCTGAAACGTCGCGGTCGGGATCTTCGACCGAAATGTGGAAGCGGTCGCCCAAATGCACGGCGTTGCGGTCCGCCGTATATGTGCTGTCCATCAGGCGCAGACGCGCGGCGGAGACGAGTTCCAGCCAACGCTCTTCCTGCGGCTTGCCGTCCTCGCCGATCACGCGCAGGCGAATCTTGTCGTTGCCGTTGATGCGCAGCTCAATCGGCCCCTTGGCCGCCGCGTTGTACATCTCAAGGTAGTCGCGCTGCTCGCCCTCTCCAAGACGCAGACGCAGCAGGCCGTTGAAACGCTGTGTGCCCATCGCATCGCGTTCCGCCTCCGAATCCAGATGGATCTCGGCCGGGAGTCTTTCGAGGGTGAGATTAAGTTCGACGCTCTCGGCGTCGCGCCCCTCGGAAGCCGCAGCCTCAAGCTCGGTCGCCGTCACTGCCTCGACGACGATCATGCTGCCTTCGTGACGCGCGCGGGAGGGATCGTAGACGCTTATGGGGACAGGCACCGACGCGTTCACCACAACCGGCCCTTCCGCAGGGAGTTCCTCAGGGGTCATAGGCCTGGCGTGGTAGACGTCCTTGAGAATCTTGTCGATATTCTCATTGCCAGGACGGCGCTGGATATGCAGCAGGCGCAGCTGTGCGCGGTCGTCATCGTCTTCAATGCTCTCAAGCCATGTGTTGTAGAACACAAATTCGGGATCGGTCGGACCGGCGGCCAGAACGCGCGCCTCACGCTCGATCGGGATTCCAGGCATGGTGTTCTCGCGGTCAAAGAACTTCGCTGTCACCATTTCGCCGGGCTTCAGCGGAAGCGCCTTGGGGTTGGCTGCGACGGCCGCGGCGTCGGCGGCGTCCACTGTGTTCACCATAACGTAGAACACACCACCCGCATAGCCTTGCTGGCGGCGGTTCTGGACTTTTTCGTCGAGCACTTCCACCGCGCGCATTTTAACAGCGGGCCTGCCGCCGGCGGAGATGGCGACTTCCACTTCATCGACACCCGGCCTCAAATCCATGTCAGGATCCGTGACACGCAGGAAAAATGAGTCGCCTGGACGCACGCGGTACGCCTCGAAGTAGTCCTTCTGGTAATTGCCACCAGGGCTCATGAGCACGGACTCGAAGACGAACTGCACCTCCGCATCGTGGAAGGATGACGACAGCCACCGCTCTACCAAGCGCTTGTCGCCCCTGCTCGTGAATTCGTCCTCGTAGGATATACGTATACGGTCCCCAGGCGCAACTTCCAGCGTTGTGTTTTCAAGCGAGTCGCTGTAGTCGGAATCGACGGGGATTATCTCCTTGCCGTCGGAATCCACCAGCCCCAAACCGGAGACCTGCACTTCCGCTCCCGCGAAATCGACAAACTCCCACCTGATGGCGCGCAGTCGAACCGGCGTCTCGAACGTGGCCTTGAAGCCCGTTGCCGTGCGCTCCACCTTGGCTCGGTCGGATAGGAAGTCGGCAAGCACCTCGTTCTGCTTCGGATCGGACCACTGCGCGGGCAACGGCGCGTACTGCCCGTTGTCCTGTTCCATGACAAGTCGGAATGAATCGTTGTTGGACCGGCCGGAGGCGAAGACCTCGAGGGAATGCGGCCCGGCTTCCAGATACATGTCGCCGATCTCGTTGAGCAGCGTCGCTCCGCTCCCGCTTATGATCGGATAACCGTCGAGCAGCACCTCCACCCACGCCTCGCGCAATAGCAGGTTTTCGCGCGCGGCCTTGGAACGCATTTCAGCAAGCGCTGCGGCATCGTTCAACTTCACCTTGAAAACGCCGAGCGGCCATGCACCGAAATCGACGCGGTCGTCCACGCGCTTCAGGAATGGGGTTCCTTTCACTTCCTGACCGCGGAAATACTCGCCCAGAAGTCCTGATTCGATTCCTTCCTTGTCTACGGACAGGCATTCCCTCGGAACAAGCTGCCTGCTGCCCTCCGGCTCGATCCACGCGAATTTCGCCGAACCTGTCCCTGTCGACTGGAAGTATTCGATGCGGATGGGAACCAACTGGCCGGCCTTCATGTTCAGCTCGAACACTGAATCGGTCTCGCCGCGGCCAACCCATTCGTCCACAACCTGCTTGTCGCCAACCCAGACGCGTGCGCCGTCGTCGCTCGCAAAAAAGAATTTATGGGCGCCATCCTTGCGCGCCGTTACAAAGCCGCTCCAGCGCACCGAGAAGTTCTCCTCGCCCGCGCCAGCCGCGGCGTACGGCCCCTTGACCTCGCCAAGTAGCGGTTGGAGTTTCATGCGGAGGCGCACAGGCTCCGGAGGGCAGATCGTCCCGCTCACAAAGAAGCTTTGGTTCTGCCCGGTGCCGTCGATCCTCGCGTCCCAGTTGTCCAGGGCGACGGGTGCTGAGGTGCTCTTGAACATGTTGCGCCGGATTTGCCCGCTGTCGTTAAGCCTGTTGAGGTCGCTCTTTTCGATTATACCGCCGCGGTTGGCCTCGCGGTTCTCGGGGAACTCGCCGATGAGCTGCTCGCCCTCTGCGAGGCGCCCGTGTAGGCGCAGGTGCGTGATGTCGGCCGGGTTCGGCGCATCGAGAGTCGCCACGGAGACGAGGTGCGAGCCCATGGTATCAACGTCGATCCACTTGCGCGGCTCGCCGTCCGGCAGGCTCCGCCACGTGCCTTTGCGTTTGCGGTTGATCACGTCGCCCGGGTTCACGCCCGAAGCCGAGTCGCTGGCCGAGGCAAGCGGAGCCGGCAGGAAGGTGGGCACTGAGGCTCTGAATATGCCAGAGAACGGCGCCGTCTCGGTCAGGGACACGCCGCGCAGCGCGTCGCCGGAACTCGTGGAGATCGACACTTTAACTTCGTCTTGTCCTTCCGTGATGCTGCGATCCCTGTCGCGCACCGCCACGTAGATCGGATTGCCCGGCCTGAGGTTCTGCGAGAGCATACGTTCGTCGGCATCGAGCGAGCCACCCGAGAGCAGCACTTCAAGCTCGGCTTCTGCCCCGCCTTCCTTGGCATCTGGCAACGCGGCGCCGACTGCCATGGAGGCGTCGTCCACAATCTGCAGGTTTTTCGGGTCACTCGACCGCAGGCCGCGCGCCCGGAGGAATCCCGGCTCCACGTTGTACGTCACGGTTTCATTGCCACGCACGTTCAACAGGCCATTGCTAGGTGTGGCAGCCGAGAGCACAGTGTCAATAGTGCCGCGGAAAAGGGACGGGTCGCGCGCCGAGGGATACAGGGGCAGGATCTCGGCATCGCCGCCTTTCGACGTGGTTATTAGGATGGGGATCGAGGCGCCCCCGCCGGCCACGCCGAGGTTGCGGTCCTGGACGGTGATCGCAAGAGGTTGCCCGGGTCGGATCAACGACCTGTCGGAAAGCGTTCCCACGAGCACTTGGGTCTCGTCTATTTCGTAGTTGGTGGCAAGCTTCCATTTGCCGTGCAGCAGGCGCGCCTCGGTGTGTGTGAAATCGAGCTCGAAAACCTTGTCAAGCTGCTTGCGCGTCTCCTCGTAATCCTCACGCTCGAAGGCAATGCGCGCCAACATGTAGTGGGCCTGCGCCTGGATGGTCGTGTCCGGCATTGTGAGCCACTGCTCGATAGTCTCCTGCGCCCCTTCGGAGTTGCCCATGGTGACGAGCAGGTCGACGTCGCGGAACATCGCCTGGCGCCCCGCTTCCGTCTTCTGGTACACGGGATGGTTCCTTATCGACTGGTATTCCAGATGGGCTCTGTCGAACTGGCGCGTATCGCGCGCTATCTCCGCACGAGTCAGCATAAGGTTCGCGGCGAGATCCGGCGAAAGCTCCGCCTCCTTGGCCAGCATTTTATCGATCATGCTCTTGGCCTTGTTGAGCAGCTCGTCCTTGCTGCCGCGTGAATGGCGCAACTGCTCGACCGCCCAGGCGGTGAACTGCGGCGGATAACGCAGCGGATCCTTCTCGAATATTGCAATATTGCGCTGCAGGAGCATCCATGCGCGCTCCGGGTTGCGGTTGCCGATCAGCTCGTCCGCCGCAACGTAAAGCGGGAACGACGGGTCGTTCTCCGAAACCGGATACACGCCCGGCAGGCGCGACGACGCTTCCGAGCGCCACCGAGCGAACTGCGGGGCGGAGTTCTTGTTCTCCATGTCTATCTGACCCGCCATCATGTAAACGCTTTCCCATGCCCCAGCGTCAGCCATAGCCTGGAGGGTTCGCAGATAATCCCCCTGCGCCGAGCCGTGGTAGGCGCGGACCGCTGCTCTGGAGAGCATCGGCAGGGACCGGACATCGCCCTGCTCCAGCGCCTGGCTTATAGTGCGCAGAGAAATGTATCGGAAGTCCCAGATGTTCCCATATGGATACCCTCCCGCCCCCATAAGCCGCATGGCGCGCGAGTTGGCGGCGTATATCTCGGATCCCTTTTTCGAGGCGGCTATTTCGTCCTTCAAGTTGTCGGTCAAGTTGTAAATATGCGCGAGCGCGCGTTGCGGCACGTGCATTGCATTCGCGCATGCCCCCGCGGACGCGGCTTCCGCCCATTCCTTGTTTAAAACGCCGAGGACGGTTAAAGGCGAGGTCAGCTCCTCGGATGCCACTTCGCGTGCGAGGTATGGCGAATTAGGCACAACCTGGCCCCATTCCAGGATGCGCGACAGCGCACGCTGACGCGCCATTGGAGACTGTTTCAAAGCCCCTGCGATGTACCTCTGCGCCCCGACATCCCTCTTTTTGACTGAGACGTAAATACGCAGCAGCAGCTCGCGCTGGTAATCCGTGCCCTTCCAGTTGTCGAAAAGATCAACCGTCATCTTTTCGAGTGGCAGCTTCTCAGGCGCCAACACGGGAGCCGCCTCCCCGACACCCCTGCTCTTGGAATCCGCCCACTCAAGCAACCTGTTTGCAAGGCCCGGGTCGAGTTTGCCCAATTCGATTACGCCAAGCAATGTCGTAAGCTCGCGCACAGCAGCCTCCGGCGCCCATACATCCAAGTTGCGGGAAACGTAGTCGGCGACAAACGGAGCACTAAGTTTTGGATAATACGGGGCGTAGAAAGCTTCTTTTGAGTCCTTCTCCTCTGTCACCGCGAACTCCAGTATATCCCCTTCTATCGCCTCATGGAGCTTCGCGACCATCTTCCGTGGGGCAACCTCCCCCGACGTGTTCGCGGCGACGATCAGATTGTCCCACATGGCCTTGCCGGCGCCCTTGCCGATCTTAGGAGACACAACCTTTAGATACTCCTTGCAAGCCTCTGGACTGTTGCGCGAAAGCCCCAAGTAGTGGTTTGCAACAGACTCGAAATTTGCGTTCAAATTCACGTCTGTCCCAGGATATTTGCCCTGGAACCCGCCGAAAGCCTTGGCTGCGACCTCGTGCACGCCGTCCGGCGGCTGGCTGTTCGGCTGTTTGTACTGCATCCAGCGCAGCGCCGCCGCATTCGCCTCGAACGCGTTGTTGCCCGCCGCCCCGGGCTTTATCTCACCAAGAAAAGCCTGCATCTCGGGAGTGTCCCTGTTCGGCATGCCAGTGTTCTCCGCGAAACGCTTCCAAGACTCGTTGTACCCGGTTTTCTGGAAAGCTTCGCGCAGAAGCCCGACGCGCTCCGCCATCGTCAGAGCTTGACAGTTGAGCAACTGGGATGCAAGGTCGATGTCGTTCCCGTTCTCGCGGTTCACCGCGCGCCAGCTCTCGGCGATCTGGGCCTTGTCACCCAGCGTGGTAGTCGTTGGGAACATAGCGCGATGCATGATTCCCCTGCCCCCGCCCTTGCTGTAAATAGCGTCCTTCAACAACGCCACGTTCTTGTTGCTAATAATGCTCCCGGACATCTCCTCGACGATCGAATCGTGGTGAATCAGCCCTGGGTAGTCCCTGATCAACGCCACTTTGTCCGCAGTGCTCCAGCGGGATTTCGACCATATGCCGCGCACGCGGTCGGCCCAATAGCCTTCGAAGCTCTTCTGCCCCTCCATCATTTTCCTGACGAGCGCAAGGCGCGAGGCGGGCGATGCCACAGGATTTTCCGCCGCAAAGAAGTTGCCTGGATTAGTCTCGGCGATCTCGCCGATACGCCGGGCATACCACGTGTTAGTGCTCTGCAGCGCGGCCGGAACAAGCGCCCATACCCGTTTGGCAAAAGCATCTCGCCTATCCTGCGGTATTGCAGCTATGTTCACCGCCTCCGCAAAACGCTCGCTCGTCAAAAATTCAGGCAGGATTTTCTCCTGGAGCATGAGAAGATACTCCTCCCTAACAAAGTTCTTGCCCCAGCCGACTACATGTGTCCATTTGTATAAGAACGAAGGATCAACAACCTTATTCTTTATTATGACATCAGAAAGTGAATCGCGCGAGAGCCCGCCCATGTCTCTCACTGCGGAGGACATGTCCACGAAAACCGACTCCAGCTCGGCGCTCCCCTTCCAAGTCCCCAAGATCACGTCAACCTGCTTGACATACTCGTCCGCCTTGCCAGTTTCGCGCAACCTCCGCAAATTCCTCATCCCGAGTTCAAGCGAATCGGCGTCCGAGCCAAACTGCTTTACATAGCGGGCAAACAACTCCGCCTCCGCCCCGTCCCACAGCAGCGACGCCAAGGCTTTCTTCGCCAGCGGCGTCGCGTTCTTTTCGACCTTTGCCAGATACATTAGGCGGTCGCGCCGTATGCTGTCCTTGCCAAGAAGCCCAGCCACCTCGGCCGCATCCGCCAGAAACTTGGCCGGCGGCTCGCCGGGAGATTCCATTATTGCGAGCGCGCGGCGCTCCGCCGTGTACAGCTTTCCCGAGGCCAAAGCCGCGTCGAAAGACACGAGCAACACGTCGCGTGAAGGCGAGGCGGCCTCCAGCAGGGCGCCAAGCTTGGCGTCAACCTCGCCCGGTTTTCCCGCCGCAAGCAAAGCCTTGGCATCCTCTAGCGGCCCCGCGAAAATCGTTTGCGTACACGCTATGGAGAAAAGAAGCACAGTCGAAAAAAATATCCTGTTCCTGTTCATGGGTTTCCTCGGATTATGAAAAAAAATTGCTTTCATTGTAGCAGAAAACCTGTAAGCAGTAAACATGCCATCTGCGTTTTTTGCGTTTAAATTGGATAACTCCCCCATCCCGCCGCTCAACACTGCGCACTACAGTGCACACCTGCCGGAAAAACTGCGTACTCGCGGCGCATACGCGAAGGCGCGACGACACGAAGCTCTTGCCGCGCACTTAACAGGCGAGGTGTTTAACTCCAATACGTACCGCTCGATTACGGCCTCTCTGTGTTTTAGCTTTCTTTTCTCCATGCAATTGGCTATAATCACGCCATGATTTCAGCAAACGTTGCTTCTGGGAGGCGCGGAGACGCCGGGAAGGAGACGGCGGAGACCGGCCAGGTGGTCGTCGCCGTAAGCGATGTTTGTTTTTGCTACGGCGACCACGAGGTTCTGCACAATGTTTCGTTTGAAATCCCCGCGAAGTCCCTTGTGGCGGTGGTGGGTCCCAACGGTGGCGGAAAGACGACCCTGCTAAAGTTGATGCTGGGGACGCTTAAGCCGCGGTTCGGCGAAATCAAGGTTTTTGGCAAAAACCCCGATGATTCCCGATCCCGCATAGGATTCGTCCCGCAACAGATCAATTTCGACCCAGATTTCCCCATCACCGTGGCAGAGGCAGTGATGCTGGGACGCGCGGCCACGCATACGCTGGGGGGATTCCGCCGGGCGGACAGGCGGGCAGCCGAGAAAGCGATCAACGCGGTCGGCCTCGACGGGCTTTCCCGGAACCTGTTTTCTGAACTCTCAGGCGGTCAGCGCCAGCGCGTACTGATAGCGCAAGCACTCTGCTCCGATCCGGAAGTACTCCTGCTCGACGAGCCGACGGCAAACGTGGATCCGGAAACGGAGCGCTCGCTCTACGAGCTGTTCGAGGAACTCAATGAAACGAAGACCATCGTGATCGTGTCGCACAACCTGCGCGTCGTCATCGCGCACGCAACGCACATCATCTGCGTGGACCGACGCGTTGACATGCACCGCATAGGCGAGGACGATCACACTGAGCTGGTGCCGGTGAAAGGGTCAGACGCGTATTCGCTAATCAAAGACAGCAAGCCTGACCACCTTTTCTGCAGACTCGATTCGGAACTCGCCGCGCCGCACCGCGGCGAGCATTCGCCCCAGGAACACAACACATAAAACAGGAGAATCCAGTTATGATACGTGATAAAAATCTACGCAAACTTTCGGATGACACCTATCTCCGCGATTACATGCCGGCCATACAAGCGCGCGCCGACAAAACGGCGGCCATGTACAAACGCCTCCGCCGGAAAAACGACAACCTAGACGGATTCGCCTCTGCGCACGAATTCTACGGCATGCACCGCGTTAGCAATGGCTGGGTTTTCCGCGAATACGCGCCGAACGCCACGGGGATCTGGCTCGTCGGCGATTTCTCCAACTGGCAGCGCAAGCCCGAATACAAGCTGGAACGGATATCGGACGATGGCGACTGGGAGGTTTTCATGCCGGTGGCAGCCGTCGGGCACGGACAGAATTACCACCTCGAAATGGAGTGGACAGGCGGCGGAGGAAGCCGCATTCCATCATATGCCCGGCGCGTGGTGCAGGATCCCCGCACAAAGCTCTTCGCGGCGCAAGTCTGGAACCCGCCCGTGCCGTATAAGTGGAAGAACACATCGTTCAAAGTGCCCGACCGCGATCCCGTGATCTACGAATGCCACATCGGAATGGCGCAGGAGGAGCCCAAGGTGGGGACTTACACGGAGTTCCGCCAGAAAACGCTTCCGCGCATAGCAAAGGCCGGCTACAACACGATCCAACTCATGGCCATCATGGAGCACCCGTACTACGGTTCGTTCGGGTATCAGGTGTCCAACTTCTTCGCATGCTCGTCGCGCTTCGGAACGCCCGAAGAACTCAAAGAACTCATCGACGCGGCGCACGGCATGGGTATCGCCGTCGTCATGGATCTCATCCACTCGCACGCCGTTCTGAACGAGAACGAGGGCATCGCCCGCTTCGACGGCACCAGCCACATATATTTCCACGCCGGGCAGCGCGGGCGCCACCCGATGTGGGATTCCGCGTGCTTCGACTACGGCCGCATTTCAACGCTCCACTTCCTGCTCTCCAACTGCCGCTACTGGCTCGATGAATTCCACTTCGACGGCTACCGTTTCGACGGCATCACGAGCATGCTGTACTTGCACCACGGCCTCGGCGTCGACTTCGTGAACTACGGTCAATACTTCGACTACACGGTCGACGAGGACGCGTACACATACCTCGCGCTGGCGAACAAGATAGTGCATTCCGTCCGCCCCGACGCAATCACGATTGCCGAGGACATAAGCGGCATGCCCGGCCTCGCCGCGCCAGTCGAGGAAGGCGGCGCCGGCTTCGACATGCGCCTCGCCATGGGCATCACGGAAACCTGGGGCAAGCTCGCGCGCGACATCACCGACCAAGACTGGTACCTGCCGTGGCTCTGGAGTGAGCTCACGAACCGCCGCGATGACGAACAAACAATAAGTTACGTGGAATGCCACGACCAAGCGCTCGTGGGAGGCAAGACGTTCTTCTTCGAAATGGCCGGCCCCGCCATCTACACCGATATGCGCAAAGAGGATAAAAACATCGCCATCGAACGCGCCGTCGCAATCCACAAAATCGCGCGCCTCGCCACGCTCGGCACCGCTGGCCACGGCTACCTCAACTTCATGGGCAACGAGTTTGGCCACCCAGAATGGGTCGACTTCCCGCGCGAAGGCAACGGCAATTCGTACCACTACGCGCGCCGCCAGTGGAGCCTCCGCGACAACCCGGCTCTCAAGTACGAATGGCTGGGCGATTTCGACGAGGCGCTTATCAGGCTCTTAACACGGCAGCCCGACTTCATGCGCAACAAAATCCGTGCAATGTCAATCGACAACGGCGCCAAAACCATCGTCTTCAGCCGGGGCGATTTCATCATCGCCATCAACTTGCACTGGACGCAATCGTATGCCGACTGGCCCATACTGGTTCCTCCCGGCTCATATGAGCTCCGCCTCAGCACCGACTCGCAGAAGTTCGGCGGGCAAGGCCGCATCGCGGAGGAGCAAACCTTCTATTCCATGCCGGAAATAGTGGGCAAGGAGGAAATCAACAATATCTTCGTTTACCTCCCCGCCCGCACGGCCATCGTGCTATCGCGCAAGCGCGGACGCGGCTAGACGCCCCGAGGCGAAGGCCCAGGTAAGATTGTACCCGCCGCACGGGGCGTCCAAATCAACCAACTCGCCGACGCAATGCAATCCGCGCACTTTGAGACTCTCCATGGTGCGCGGGCTTAGTTCTTTCAAGGCAACGCCTCCGCGCGTGACCATCGCCGCGTCCCAGCCATCTGTGGCGGTGATGGTCAACGGACACCCGGAACACAACTCCGAGAGGCGCCGTGCATGCTCGCGCCCAAGATTGGCCGCCACAAGCGCTCCCGGCACGCCCGCAAGGACGCACAGCTCCGCCGCAAGCGCCTTCGGAAGACTCTCCGAGAGCAGGTTGCGCACAATTTTCGCGCCGCCGGCATGCCGCCATCCGTCGAATATCTCCCTCCAGCCGCAAGCGTCACGCCCGCCGACAAACGCCACTTCTGCACTCACCAAATTGACTCCGGCAACGAGCGCTTGAGCCACGTCGCCGGAGATCTGCAACACCGCCGGGCCGCCCAGGCCCCTGTGCGTGAAGAGTATCGGCCCACGCGCTTCCAAAAGCTTCACTCCCCTGCCGGCTATACGCAGCGATGCATCCGGAAGTCCAATTCCCGCCAAACGTCCCACCCATTTTTCCGCAATTTCGAGCGATCCCAACGCAGGATAAACGGGAACGACCTCTAGTCCCAGGGCACTGGCGATTTCCAGACCCGAACCGTCTGAGCCAAGCCCTGGACGGCATTTGCCTCCTGTGGCCAAGATCACCTTGGGAGAATGGAAAATTTCGCCATCAGAGGTTTCCACGCCGCATACCTCTCCGCCGGAGTCATCGGTCACAACACGCACCACACGGACTCCGCAGCGGATCCGCGCACCCGCGGCTTCGGCAGCAGCCAGGAAAACATTTAGCACATCCGAGGATTTTCCGGAGCGGGGGAAAACACATCCATCGGCCTCGACCACGCACTCAACGCCGCCGTCTTCCAAGAAGGCGCGTATGGCGCCGGGATCCCACGCGCGCAACGCATCTGTTGCGAACCGCCCGCGTTTGCCGAACGCCTCCATCACCTCCACGGCGTTCGAATCATGCGTCACATTGCACCGCCCGCCCCCCGTGGCAAGCAACTTTCTACCCGGCTTCGCAAGGCGCTCCAGCACGAGCGTCCGTCCCCTGGAAAACGCGGCCGCGGTCAACCCGGCGGCGCCGGCACCGACTATGATTGAATCAAAACGCCCCGTCACGTGGAAGCTCCGAAGAGGGCAGCCTCCACCATCGCCGGGGTCACGCCGCGAATGCAGGCTTTGGTTCCCTTCGGACAGACGCGCTTGCGGCAGGGTCGGCACCCTGCCACGCGCAGCGGGACGTGCCCGGGACCGTATGGGCCGGTTCGCTCCGGGAGCGTGGAGCCGAACGGCACGACGCTTTTTACGCCAAGAGCAACAGCCATGTGCATCGGACCGGAATCGTTCGACACGAGCGCGTCGCACTTCGCCAGCACGCCGAGTGATTCGACGATCGAATGACGGCCGCAGAAATTGACGGCCTTGACGCCTGAAGCGTTGATTATTCGCTGGGCGGTCTCCGCATCCCCCCGCCCTCCGATGAAGCAGACGCGCGCATCGTGCCCACTGACGATGCTCCCGAGCAGCTCCGCAAAATGCTCCTCGGGCCAGTTTTTGCTTTCCCAGCGGGAGCATGGCGCTATCGCAATTCGAGGCCCGCGGCATGGGAGTTCGGCCATCAGGGCGTCGAGATCAATATCCGGCACCTTCATTGGGAAGCTCGGCTTCGATGGCATCTCAAGCCCCAGGTGGCTGATGACGTCCAAACACTCCTCAATCGCATGGCGGTTTTTGTTTTCGCTCCCGGCGAGCTCATGGTAGAAAAACTTCGAGCCTTCGCGGGCGAAGGATGGGCCAATGCGTCTCGGAGCGCGCGCGGCGCGGGCGATGATGGCGCTCTTGAGCAGTCCTTGGAAATCCACAACCATGTCGTACTCCGTGGAGCGGATTTGACACAGTGCGGCAGAATATGCGCGATTGAATCCTGGACGCGGCACTTCTATAACCTTGTCCACGCACGAAAAGCATCCGACGAGACTGGAAAACCCCGGTTGAACCGCCCAGTGGATCTCGCCCCGGAGCTGGCGCTTTAGCTCCGCGACAGCGGGGAGCGCGTGGAGCACGTCGCCAAGCGAGCTGAGCTTTACAATGAGAATTTGCTGTTTTTCTTCCATAGTACAGATGTTGGTCTACTTCTTTCCTGACACGGCGCCACAGTATATCACCAAACCTGTAAAGGTGGCAGTTTGTTTTTTCAATTATGAGGCAACTGGGAATTGTTTGACACGGCAGCCTTAATATGCGAAAATTTTGGCTTTATCGTTTTACCGCGAAGAAGCGGAGGGAGGGAGCATCACAATGGCAGAAGAACTACAATCGCTTTTGGAGAAAATCCAGTCAGATGGTGTGGACAAGGCTAACATGAAAGCCGAGTCCATACTTAAGAACGCGGAAAAGGCAGCGGAACGCAAATTGGCAGAGGCGGAAAAACAATGCGCCGAGCTGCGCGAAAAGGCGGAGACAGACGCGGAGGTGTTCCGCCAACGCTCCGAGCAGGCGGTCAAACAGGCCGCGCGCGATGTCGTCCTGGGCGTCGGGCAGGCTGTGCTGCAAACAATGGAGCGCGTCCTCCTCAAGGACGTGTCCGACAATCTCAAGGGCGATTTTCTGCAGGACTTCCTAGGATCGGCGGTCAAGGCTTTCGCCGAATCGCCCGATGCTGCCGGCGGCATGGAAGTGCTGGTGGCTCCCGACCAGGCGAAAGCGCTCGCCGAATATGCGAGGGCAAAACTCGCGGGCGCCGTCAATGGTGGTCTGAAGATCACGGCTGACAGCGACGTCAAGAGCGGAATACGCGTTATGCTCGCGGACGGACGCGTGGAGCACGACTTCACCGACAAGGCGATAATGGTTGCCATGAGCCGCATTTTGCGTCCAGCGCTCACCAAATTGATTTTCCCGCAGCCGCAGAAATGAGCTACCACTTTTTCGCAGCCTCTTTGCCGATGCTCGGCTTCAACGCGCCGCCGCCAATGACGGTGGATGCGTTTAGAGCGCTTTGCGCGGAGGCGATGACCGGGACGGACTACGCGGCATTGGCGGCGTTGCTCGACAATGGTGAAACCCGCAATGGGTTTGTACTTGCGTGGCGCAACTGCGATGCGATGATCCGCAACGCAGTGGTGCGCCAGCGAGCAGTGCGCACTGGGACGGCGGCGGACGCCGCCAAGTGGACGCGTCCACAGACAGGCATCGAAGTTTTCGTGGAAAACGCCGTCGCCAGCGCCTTTCAGGAGGGCGACCCCATGAAGCGCGAACTGGCACTTGCGAAGCTGCGTTGGACGAAGGTGGAGGACATCGCGGGATTCGATAATTTTTCGGTGGAGTACCTCATGGCCTACTCCATCAAACTAAGCATACTAAACGCAATCGCCTCCGCCGACGCGGAGAAGGGCTCGGAAAGGCTGCGTGGCTTGGTCCGCACGGAAGCGCGGCCGGAAGTATAGTCGCGTAGGCACGGGGCGTTGATTTTTAATCTGGAATAAGACTTGCAATATGACAACAAAAGGCATCATCACAGGCGTAAACGGGAACATGATCACGGTGGAATTCGATGGAGCCGTGGCGCTTAACGAGGTCGGATACGTAAAATTAGGCGACCTGTCACTCATGTCGGAAATCGTGCGAATCCGAGGCCGCCTTGCAGACATGCAAGTGTTCGAGGACACATCCGCCATAGCCGCCGGCACGGAAGTCGAATACACTGGAGAGCTGCTGTCCGTCGAGCTGGGCCCCGGGCTGCTTAAACAGATTTTCGACGGACTCCAGAACCCTCTTCCCGACCTGGCGGAAAACTTCGGATTCTTCCTGCAACGTGGCAAGTACATTCATGCGCTGCCGCGCGGCGTCAAATGGGATTTCACGCCAAAGGCAAAACCAGGAGACACCGTGATCGCCGGGGATTCGTTGGGCACTGTGCCGGAGGGCATGTTCGAGCACCGCATAATGGTGCCGTTCGCGCTTAAAGGCCGCCAGACGGTTGAATCAATTGCACCGGCAGGAAGCTACACAATTGAAGACATAGTAGCCATAGTGGCCGATGAAAACGGCAATGAGACAAAGGTGACGATGTTGCAGCGCTGGCCTGTGAAGGTGCCGATTACAAGCTATGCCGAGCGTCTAGCTCCTGAGAAGACGATGGTTACGCAGACCCGCTCGATCGACACTTTCTTTCCTGTCGCACTCGGTGGAACGTACTGCATACCCGGCCCGTTCGGCGCCGGCAAGACTGTGCTGCAGCAGTCCATGAGCCGCCTTGCACAAGTTGATATAGTGATATACGCGGCATGCGGCGAACGCGCCGGCGAAGTGGTGGAGATGCTGCGCGAATTTCCGCAGCTAGAAGATCCTCGCACCGGCCGTTCGCTAATGGACCGTACAATCATAATTTGCAACACCTCGTCAATGCCAGTCGCGGCGCGTGAGGCATCCGTCTACACCGCCGCCACGCTCGCCGGATATTACAGGCAGATGGGTCTCGACGTGCTGCTTTTGGCCGACTCCACATCCCGCTGGGCACAGGCGCTGCGCGAAACTTCCGGACGTCTGGAAGAGATCCCCGGCGAGGAAGCCTTCCCGGCGTACCTTGAGAGCGTGATCGCGTCGTTCTACGAACGCGCGGGCCGCGTCCGTCTGAACGACGGATCTATAGGATCAGTCACTATTGGTGGCGCGGTCTCTCCCGCAGGCGGCAACTTCGACGAACCCGTGACCCAGGGCACCATCAAGGTCGTAGGCGCTTTCCTCGGCCTCTCCCGCGCACGTTCGGACGCCCGCCGCTATCCTGCTATCGATCCCCTTGATTCCTGGAGCAAATACTCCGGCATCTGCGACACGGCCCTAGTGGCCAAAGTAAGGGAAAACCTGCACCGAGGCAATGAAGTCTCGCAGATGATGAAGGTCGTCGGCGAAGAAGGCACCTCGACTGAAGACTTCGTGGAATACCTCAAGAGCGAACTTGTGGACAGCGTCTATCTACAGCAGGATTTCTTCCATGAAATCGACGCCGCCTGCAGCGCCGAGCGCCAGCAATACTTTTTCCAGATGCTCGCCAATCTTGTGGACT
>JALHHX010000020.1 GCA_022837245.1 Lentisphaerota bacterium | reverse complement strand
AGGGACTTGCCCATGCGAAGCCCCGCCTCGAATGTCGCCCGGTCTGCGGGCGACATGTGTTTCTTTCCTTTGGTCATTGTTTCTTTCCGTTGTTTCCCCCGTCGAAGTTGACAGGGATGCGGGGAAAGCATACCGCCGCCGCTGGGTTAAGTAAATGCCACCACCCCCTAGGGGGTGGGCACTGGAGGACGATCAGAACCTGATGGAAAAATCTTTCCCCACTGCTTCCGCCTAGGCAAGGCAAATGCAACCCGCCCTTTTCGGGCGGGTTGAATGCAACTGGCTGCATCGACAAACTGAATGCATCCCCTCCGCCCTCCGGGGGGTTGCATTCACTTTGTCCGCTCACCAAAGTAAAATTTAGTAAATTTTAGTGGTTGACGGATGCCGCGGAATATGAGAGGATACGCCTCTTGTTTCACCAGCATTATAGGCGAGGCGGGTCTAATGGTACGGGCCTGTTTCCAAGAAAGTTGCCGGACAGTGCGTTTCCCGCGAGGGATTTGCATGGTTTGGGTTCTTTTGCGCCCGTGATGCCCAGGTAACAGGCCCACATAGCTCAGTAGGTAGAGCACTTCCTTGGTAAGGAAGAGGTCAACGGTTCGATTCCGTTTGTGGGCTCCACCCAAAAAATCACACATGAAGTACCTCAATCACACACTAACAAACACATAAGGTAAGGTTTTCCACCATGGCAAAAGAATCCTTTACACGGGACAAACCGCACGTTAACGTCGGTACCATCGGACATGTCGACCACGGCAAGACGACTCTGACCGCGGCAGTAACCCGCGTCCAATCACTCAAGGGGTTGGCAAACTACATCGCATACGACACCGTGGCGAAGGCATCGGAATCTGCTGGACGTCGCGATGCGACCAAGATTTTGACGATTGCCACATCGCACGTTGAATACAGCTCTGACAACCGCCACTACGCACACGTCGACTGCCCCGGACACGCCGACTTTGTCAAGAACATGATCGTCGGTGCCGCGCAGATGGACGGCGCGATCCTCGTGGTTTCCGCAGCCGATGGTCCTATGCCCCAGACGAAGGAGCACGTGCTGCTCGCCCGTCAGGTAGGCGTGCCTCGCATCGTGGTGTTCCTGAACAAAGTGGATCTCGTTGACGATCCCGAGCTGCTTGAGCTCGTGGAAATGGAAGTTCGCGAACTTCTCAGCAAGTACGAATTCGATGGCGACAACGCGCCGATCATCCGCGGCAACGCGCTTGCGGCGACGAAGGCCGAGAGCGCCGATGACCCCGCGTGCGAGTGCATAACGAACCTGATGAAGGCGCTTGACGAATATGTCCCAGAGCCTGTGCGTGCCGTTGACCAGCCCTTCCTCATGCCGATCGAAGACGTGTTCTCGATTGAAGGTCGTGGCACTGTCGTTACGGGTCGCGTTGACCGCGGCGTCATTAAAGTCGGCGACGAAGTCGAGATCATCGGCATTCACGACACGGCCAAGACGACGGTTACCGGCGTCGAGATGTTCCGCAAGCTGCTCGATCAGGGCCAGGCGGGAGACAATGTCGGCTGCCTGCTCCGGGGCACTAAGAAAGAAGAAGTGCAGCGCGGACAGGTTCTGGCCAAGCCAGGCTCGATCACCCCGCACACGGAATTCGAGTGCGAAGTGTACGTCCTCTCGAAGGAGGAGGGTGGCCGTCATACGCCGTTCTTCCCGGGATATCGTCCGCAGTTCTACATCCGCACGACCGACGTCACGGGCGACATCACGCTGCCCGAGGGTGTCGAGATGGTCATGCCTGGCGACAACATCCACATGACGGTGAAGCTCATCGCACCCTCCGCTCTGGAGGAGAAGATGCGTTTCGCGATCCGCGAAGGCGGCCGCACAGTTGGCGCCGGCACGGTTTCGAAGATCATAAAATAGCTTGCCACTGGGGGCTTTGGCGGGCTGGGGCGTCGTATTGAACCGCCGTCCCGTCCCGCCGGGTCTCTTTAATATGCGCTGGGCGGTTGTTTTCAGCCTCCCCGCGTGTTTCGGCAACGGCGGGTCTGGCAAAAAGCATTCTGGTGTGTTTTTTGCTTGCATCACCGGGGGGCACGTGATAATATCCTCCCTCTTTTTTGACCAGAACTGGAGTTTATAGATATGCCAAGGGATTTAGCGATTCTCGAATGCACCGAGTGCAAGCGCCGCAATTACACAACGACGCGCAACAAGCGCACGATGACTGCGCGTTTGGAGATCAAGAAGTTTTGTCCTCACGACCGCAAGCGCACGGTCCACAAGGAAACCAAGTAGATTGTTGATACGTCGGTAGTTCAATTGGCAGAGCGGCGGTCTCCAAAACCGCATGTTGCAGGTTCGAGTCCTGCCCGACGTGCCATTTGGCGCATGTCGCCGGGTAACGGGCGGCTTGGGTTGCGGTTAAGGGATGAGGTTTGGCGCCGGGCTTGATCTGGGGTCATGGAAAGGTGAGGAAAGAATGAGCAAAATAGGTGATAATACCAAGGCTTTGGGTGGTTTTCTGCGTGAATGCCGCGTGGAGTTCTCCAAGATCACGTGGCCAAGCCGCAAGGAGTTGGTCGAGTCCACGTGGGTTGTGGCCGCAATGATATTGCTGGTGAGTCTTTTCGTCCTTTTGTGCGACCAGCTGCTGACGCTGGGGTTGAAGGGGCTTCTTGCGCTTTCCAACATGGTCTTCGGGTAACGCGTTTTTTTTGCGGGCAGCACAACGGGGTAAAATCAAAACATGAGACAAGGGTGGTACGTTCTCCAGACATTGACGGGGCAGGAGCAGAAGGTGCAGCGCCTCATAGAGGCGAAGTCCAAAGAAGAGGGGATTGCCGATCAGATCGGCGAGGTTCTGATGCCGACCGAGCGCGTTATGACGGTGAAGAACAACAAGAAGAAGACGATCGTGAAGAAGTTGTTCCCTGGTTATCTCTTCGTCCAGGCGGCAGTTTACGAGGACGACGGGAAGCGGCGCAACGAGCCGGTCTGGTCGTTTTTAAAGGGGATTCAGGGCGTCATCGGTTTTCTCGGGGGCGAGCCCCCGCGCGAGATGCCGGCGTCCGAGGTGGAGACGATCCGCGGTCAGGCGGAGGAGCTCCAGGAGAAGCCGAAGCCGAAGGTCGTCTTCGAGCCCGGCGAAATGGTTAAAATCAACGATGGTCCGTTCATGAGCAGTTCAGGCGTCGTCCAATCTATAGATCCCGACAGGGGCAGGCTCACCGTTATGGTTTCCATATTCGGTGGCGAGACTCCGGTCGACCTGGAATACTGGCAAGTGGAGCGCGAAGAGCCTTCGACCCAGGAGTCCCAGGGAACAAAATGACCGTTCGTTTGAACCGGTAGGGACTCCGGGAGAATGGTTTTTGAACACACAACAAAAGACAAGGTAAAGCTGAAATGGCTAAAAAAGTAACAGGCATCGTGCGTTTGCAGGTGCCAGCGGGCGCCGCGAATCCGGCGCCGCCGATTGGACCCGCACTCGGCTCGCAGGGCGTCAATATTATGATGTTCTGCAAGGAATTCAACGCGGCAACCCAGGCCCAGGCAGGTTTGATAATACCGGTTGTGATCACGGTCTATGCTGACCGTTCTTTCACGTTTATCCTCAAGAGCCCCCCGGCGGCGGTTCTGCTTAAAAAGGCCGCCGGCCTCGCTAAGGGTTCCGGCGTCCCCAACCAGAACAAAGTCGGCAAGGTCACGAAAGCACAGCTCCTCGAAATTGTGAAGCTGAAGGCCAAGGATCTTAATGCTGCTGACGAGCAGGCTGCCATGCGCATGATCGAAGGCACCGCCCGCAGCATGGGCATCGTCGTGGAAGGCTGAGGAAAGGGTATATAAAAATGGCTAAACACGGTAAAAAATATGTGGACATCGCAAAGAAAGCGCCTACGGAGCCCGTTTCCCTGGAGGAGGCGATTGCCTTTGTTAAAGCGAACCCTGGTGCGAAGTTTGACGAGACAGTCGAGTTCGGAATTCACATGGGTTGCGATCCACGCAAGTCCGATCAGATGGTCCGCGGCACGGTGGGGCTTCCCAACGGCACTGGCAAGTCGGTGCGAGTTGCGGTTTTCGCAGGCGGAGCGGCTGCTGATGCGGCACGTTCGGCTGGGGCCGACTTTGTTGGCAATGAAGATCTCATCGAGAAGATCCAGGGTGGCTGGATGGACTTCGATGTGGCGATTGCCACGCCTGAGGCTATGCAGGGCGTGCGCAAGCTTGCCCGTCAGCTCGGCCCGCGCGGTCTTATGCCGAACCCCAAGACTGGGACGGTGACGGATGACACGGCCGAGGCTGTCAAGGCACAGAAGGCCGGTAAAGTTGAGTTCCGAATGGACCGTCAGGGCAACATCTGCGTCATGTTCGGCAAGCTTAGTTTCGACGCCGAGAAGCTGATCGAGAACGCCAACGTCCTGATCAACGCGATACGCGCCGAACGGCCCGCATCCGCGAAGGGACAGTATTTCAGGAAGATGGTAATCAGCTCCACAATGGGCGTTCCCGTCAAGGTGGCTATCAAGGATTAAGGGGATATAAATGAAACCAACGGCAAATTCAAAGCGTCCTGAAAAACTTTCCGCTATCAGCGCGGTTATGGAATTAGTTGACAAGTCCGAATACTGCTTCGTGCTTAACTACGGCAATCTGACGGTCTCGGATTTTTCCGAACTCCGCAAGGAGCTTGGCACGCACGGATCTGAGATGCACGTCGTGAAGAATTCATATTTGGCGCGTGCAGTCGAGAAAAAAGGTTGGACAGTCTCGAAGGAAGTACTTTCGGGACCCACTGCGGTGATCACCGGCGACGGCGATCCCGCCGATGTCGCCAAGGCGATCGTAACGTTTTTGAAGAAGAACGAATCAGCAAGTGTCAAGGGGGCGCAACTCCAGGAATCCACACTTAGCCGTGCGGATGTCGAGGTGTTGTCATCGCTGCCCTCGAAGGACGTCATGCGTGCCACTTTGCTTGGCACGATGGCGGCTCCGGCGACGAGCCTGGTGCGCGTTCTCGTGGCTCCGCTTACGGGCGTGCTATACGTCCTCAAGGCGAAGGAAGAAAAACAAGACGGATCTGCGGCATAAACAAGTGTCGTAACCCCGCATGCGAAACAGCGCATGAGGTTACACAAAAAGAAAAGAGAGAAAAATGACTCAAGAAGAAGTGATCGATTATCTGAGCGGGCTTTCCGTTCTGGACATTGCAAACCTGGTTAAGGCGCTAGAGGAGAAGTGGGGCGTTTCCGCCGCCGCTCCCGTGGCTGCCGCGGCTCCCGTCGCAGTTGCCGCCGCCGCCGTGGAGGAGAAGACCGAGTTCGACGTGAAGCTGGCTGAGACTCCGGCCGACAAGAAGATCGCGGTAATCAAGGAAGTCCGCGCGGCGACCAGCCTCGGGCTAGCCGAATCGAAGGCCCTCGTCGAAGGCAACGGCGTAGTGAAGACCGGTGTGTCCAAGGCCGAGGCCGAAGAGCTGAAGAAGAAGCTCGAGGCGGCAGGCGCCAAGGTGGAAGTGAAGTAGAGCTTCCACGTGCGGCTTCAATGTGGCGGAGTGTCCGGCGCGGAGAGGTCGCGAAGGGTGGCCATGGGGGGATTCGTCCCCCCTTGCGCCGTCCTTGCTTTAGAGGCCGAGGGTCGGCCTGCAAGTCAGGAGGCCCGGTCTCAAGGTGAATTCGGACGCGGGTTGTTTATCCGCGCCGATGTTGTTTAACGGGGGTTCCGCTAGAGCCCCGGATTAATCCAGAATTCTTTGGAAGAGGTATCGTAATGGTAGATAGAACCGTCTATGGCGAGCTTAAATCAGTCATCGACCCGCCTGATTTGATCGAAATCCAGACGAAGTCGTACAATCAATTCCTGCAGCCGGATGTCGCCCCGACAAAGCGTCGGCAGCAGGGGCTTCAGGGTATTTTCAAGGAAATATTCCCTATAACGAGCTTCGACGGCCACTACAACCTCGAGTTCATCAAATATGAACTTGACAAACCGAAGTACACGCCTCTGGAGGCGCTCCGAGAGGGGGTAACGTATTCCGCGCCACTCCGTGTGTCGTTCCGTCTGCGCATCACGAAGAAGGACGGTCAGGGCGGGGAAGACGCCATAGAGAAGACAGAGGACGTCTACATGGGAGAGATACCTTTGATGACGGAGGACGGGGCGTTCGTGGTCAACGGCGCCGAGCGTGTCGTCGTCAGCCAGCTCCACCGCTCGCCCGGCATCTGCTCGGAGAAGACAATACACGCGAACGGCACGCCGCTCTATTCTGTGCGCATAATTCCGGATCGTGGATCGTGGATCGAGATCCAGTTCGATACGAACGACCAGATATGGGTCTTCATGGACCGCCGCCGCCGTCGCCGCAAGTTCCTTGTTTCTACGTTTTTGCGGTGCCTCGGCTATTCAAGCGACGAGGATATCCTTAAGAATTTCTACACCTACGAAGTTGTCAAGACTTCCCTCAAGAGCGAAGAGAAGCTCGCCAACCTCGTTTTCCCTGAGGATATCCGCCACGAGGTTACAAACGCCTTGCTTGCCCGCAAGTACGAATCCGCCACGCCGGCGATCCTCCAGCAGCTAGCGCTTGCCGGGATCAAAACCGTGCGGCTGATCAATGTGTCGTGGGACGGCGGGGTGCTGCTGCACACCATGCGCGTCGACACCACCACGAGTGAGGAAGAGGCTCTGCTCGACGTCTACCGCAAGATCCGTCCTGGAGACCCCGCCACTGCCTCCAATGCGAAATCGCTCATCAAGCGTCTTTTCTTCGATAACCGCCGCTACGATATCGGCAAGGTCGGCCGCTATAAGCTCAACCAGAAGCTTGCTGACTTCCGCGACGAGTCGCGCGGAGAGCCGGACCTTCCACCAGATTTGCGCGTGCTCGACAACACCGACATCATCAAGGCCATGCGCCTGCTGCTCATGATCCACTTGGGCAAGAGGCAGACGGACGACATCGACCATCTCGGCAGCCGCCGCATAAGGACTGCCGGCGAGCTCCTAGAGAACCAGTGCCGCGTCGGCCTCGCCAGGACGGAACGCGTCATCCACGAGCGCATGTCGCTCGCGTCTTCCGACCCGAACAACGAGAACCAGCAGGTTTCGCCGCAGCGCCTTGTGAATTCCAAGACGCTTTCCGCGGTGGTCAACGACTTCTTCGGGCGCAGCCAGCTTTCGCAGTTCATGGATCAGACCAACCCGCTGTCTGGCCTCGCGCACAAACGCCGTCTCTCCGCGCTGGGTCCCGGCGGTCTTTCGCGCGACCGCGCTGGTTTCGAAGTGCGCGACGTCCATCCGTCCCATTACGGGCGCATCTGCCCGATCGAGACGCCTGAAGGTCCGAACATCGGCCTTATCTCGTCGCTTGGCATCTACGCGCGCATCAACGAATTCGGCTTCATCGAGACCCCTTACCGCAAGGTGGTCGACGGGAAGGTGACCGATGAGGTCATCTACCTTTCCGCCGACGAAGAGGAGCAGTACGTGATCGCGCAGGCGAACGCGCCGCTGCTGGAAGACAACTCGTTCAAAAACGAGGTTGTCTCCGTGCGGCACGACGCCGAGTTCAAAGAGGCGCCGCGCGGCAAGGTTGACCTGATGGACGTCACGCCAATGCAGGTGATTTCGATCGCCGCTGGACTGATCCCGTTCTTGGAGCATGACGACGCTAACCGCGCTCTCATGGGGGCAAACATGATGCGCCAGGCCGTCCCGCTGCTGAAGACCGAGCGTCCATATGTGGCGACTGGTCTCGAAGGGCGCGCCGCCCGCGATTCGCGCGTTGTTGTCGTAGCTGAAGAGGATGGCATCGTGGCGTCGGCCGACGCATGCGAGGTCGTAATCTCCGAAGATGGCAAGAAGCCCAACAAGAGCAGTGCCAAAAAGAGCTACAAGCGCTACCCTCTGCAGAAATTCCGCCGCACGAATGCGGGCACCTGCTTCAACCAGAAGCCGATTGTCAAGGAAGGGCAGGAGATCAAGAAAGGCGACGTGCTTGCCGACGGGCCGGCGACGGACCAAGGCGAGCTGGCGCTCGGAAAGAACCTCGTCGTGGCGTTCATGCCGTGGTGCGGCTACAACTTCGAAGACGCCATCATCGTATCTCAGCGCGTGGTGAGGGACGACGTGTTCACCTCCGTCCACATCTGCGAATTCGAATGCAGCGCCCGCGAGACGAAGCTCGGGCTTGAGGAGATCACGCGCGACATACCCAACGTGGGTGAGGACGCGCTCCGCAACCTCGACGAAAACGGAGTCATCCGCGTAGGCGCGGAAGTGAAGCCTGGCGACATACTCGTGGGCAAGATCACGCCGAAATCCGAAACGGAGCTGCTACCCGAGGAGCGCCTGTTGCGCGCCATTTTCGGTGAAAAGGCGGCGGACGTGCGCGACTCTTCGCTCACCGTCACGCCCGGCACCTACGGCATCGTCATGGACGTCAAGGTCACTACGGATTTCCGCAGGAACCAGCCGCAGAGCGCTATCGCGGCGCTGACGGAATCGTTGCAACCGCAGGTCAAGCGCACGATCAAGGACGTCGAAGCCGAGCGCGAGCAGGAGACCAAAAAGCTGGACGAGGAGCTCACGTTGTCGTTCAGCAACATGTTGCTCGGCGAAAAAATTTCGCTCGACATCACCGACGAGAAGACGGGCGAGGTCATAATCCGCGCGAACCGCAAGATCACCAAGTCTCATCTCGTGGAGCTCGCGCAGAAGCGCAACAGCATCCAGATCGAAAACAGCCCGGTGCGCGTCAAGATCATGGAGATCATCGACGAGTTCAACCCGAAGTACGACGAGGTCGAGGAGAAGGCCGCCGAGGAGCGCCGCAAACTCGAAACGGGTTCAGGCCTGGAGCGCGGCGCGATCAAGGCCGTCAAGGTCTACATCGCCGAGAAGAAAAACCTCTCTGTCGGCGACAAACTCGCCGGCCGCCACGGAAACAAAGGTGTCGTTGCCAATATCGTGCCGGATTGCGACATGCCCTTCCTCTCGAACGGCCAGCCGGTGGACATCGTGCTCAACCCGTTGGGCGTGCCTTCGCGCATGAACCTCGGCCAGGTGTTCGAGACCCATCTGGGCGCAGCGTGCCGCGCGCTTGGAATGTACGCGGCCACGCCGGTGTTCGATGGTGTGCTGGAGGACAGCATCCACAAGATGCTCGACCAGGCCAGTTCAAAGCCCGATTGCAGCTGGATCAACGAGGACGGCAAGTCTGTGCTCTTCGACGGGCGCACTGGCGACCGTTTCGACCAGCGGGTCATGGTCGGCGTGATCTACATGCTCAAACTCCACCACCTTGTGACGGACAAGATCCACGCCCGCTCCGTAGGGCCGTACTCGCTTGTCACGCAGCAGCCTCTGGGCGGCAAGGCGCAAGCCGGCGGCCAGCGCATGGGCGAAATGGAAGTGTGGGCGCTCGAGGCATACGGCGTGGCATATGCTTTGCAGGAGCTGCTGACGGTCAAGTCCGACGACGTCGCCGGCCGTACGCGCATCTACGAATCAATAGTCAAGGGACAGAACGTGCTTCAGGCCGGAATGCCCGAAACCTTCTCGGTGCTGATGAGGGAGCTCAACGGGCTCTGCTTGGATATGCAGCTCATTCAGAGCGAACGGGCCGCCGCCAGGAATAAAAGGAAATAACGGGAGGACATACATTGAATCCATTTGTTGCTAAAGAAATATTCGACGAAAGAAAAGACCCAGAGGACTATGATGCCGTAAGCATCTCCCTCGCGTCCCCCGATACGATTAGATCCTGGAGCCACGGCGAGATCCGCAATCCCGAGACGATCAACTACCGCACATACCGCCCCGAGCGCGATGGCCTCTTCTGCGAGAAGATATTCGGGCCGACCCGCGATTGGGAGTGCGCTTGCGGAAAGTACAAACGCATCAAGCACAAGGGTATAATCTGCGACCGCTGCGGCGTCGAGGTAACAGTCTCGCGCGTGCGGCGCCACCGCATGGGGCACATCGAACTTGCAGTTCCAGTATCCCACATATGGTTCCTCAAATGTTCGCCGAGCCGAATCGGCAACATGCTCGATATCTCTGCGAACAACCTTGAGCGCGTCGTCTATTACGAGGACTACATCGTCACAGACAAGGGCGACACCGACCTTAAGGACAACCAGATACTCTCCGAGACCGAATACCGCGACTACTTCGAGCAGAACGGAGATTCCTTCGAGGCCCTCATGGGCGCCGAGGGCATCCGCAAGGCTCTCTCTCGCATCAACCTCGAGGAACTCATGGCAACGCTCGAGGAGGAGCTCGCCGAAACCAAGTCGAAGCAGACGCGCAAGAAGATCATGAAGCGCATGAAGATCTGCGATGGTTTCCTCAGCAGCGGCATGCGCCCAGAGGACATGATCCTAACCGTGCTGCCTGTCATCCCTCCGGAGTTGCGTCCCCTGGTGCCCCTTGAGGGCGGCCGCTTCGCGACATCGGATCTGAACGATCTCTACCGCCGCGTCATCAACCGCAACAACCGCCTGCGCAACCTCATGCAGCTCAAGACGCCGGACGTGATCATCCGAAACGAAAAACGCATGCTCCAGGAGGCTGTCGACGCGGTGTTCGACAACGGCCGCCATGGGCGCGCCGTCACGGGCGCCGGCGGGCGCCAGCTCAAATCCCTCAGCGACATGCTCAAGGGCAAGACTGGTCGCTTCCGTCAGAACCTGCTCGGAAAACGAGTCGACTATTCCGGCCGATCCGTAATCATATGCGGCCCAGAGCTCAAGCTTTGGGAGTGCGGCCTTCCCAAGAAGATGGCGCTCGTGCTGTTCGAGCCGTTCATCATCCGCAGGCTAAAGGAACGCGGCCTCGCGCATACTGTGCGCAGCGCCAAAAAACTTATCGAAAGGCAGGAGGACGAGGTCTGGGACGTCCTGGACGAGGTCACGCAGGGCAAGACCGTGATGCTCAACCGCGCCCCCACGCTCCACAGGCTCTCCATTCAGTCGTTCGAGCCGGTGCTCATCGAGGGAGAGGCCATTCAGCTGCATCCTATGGCATGCACCGCGTTCAACGCCGACTTCGATGGCGACCAGATGGCCGTCCACGTGCCGCTCTCAGTCGAGGCGCAGCTCGAATCGCGCTTGCTAATGCTTGCGAGCAATTCGATTTTCTCTCCGGCCTCGGGCAAGTCGATCATGACCCCGACACAGGATATCGCCCTTGGCATATACTACCTGACGTCGGAAGCTCAGGTGGATCGCATGCGCCGCAAAAACAACCTCAACACGGCGCCGAAAAACAGCCTTCCGCTGTTCAACGACACTAGCGAGGTGCGCCTCGCGTATCAGGATGGCGCTCTCAAGACACACTCCAAAATCCGTTTCCGCAATCCCGATTTCGACCGGGACAGCAAATTCGGCGACAGGGAAAACAGGGTGATCGAGACGACGGTCGGGCGCGTGTTCTTCAACGAGATCTGGCCCGACACGCTCGGCTTCATCAACCGTTCGGTTGACAAGTCGTATCTGGGCGACCTCATCTGGTGGTGCCACTTCCTGTCAGGCCATGACGCTACTGTGCGCGTGCTCGACGAACTCAAAGACATGGGCTTCGAGCAGGCGACGCTCGCAGGCGTTTCCATCGGCCTTGTCGACATGATCGTTCCCACCATCAAGGGCGAAATAATCCGGCAGGCACAGGATTCGGTAGCCGACATCCGCAAGCAGCACCGCGCCGGCCTCATCACAAACGGCGAACGCCACAACAAGGTGGTCGACGTGTGGTCTGAAGCCACTGAAAAAGTGGCGTCCGTGATGTATTCAGCGATCGAGACGAACAACTGGGATGAGGCGAAGGGCTCCATGGAAATCAACCCCATCTTCATGATGGTGGACTCCAAGGCGCGCGGCTCCAAACAGCAGATCCGCCAGCTCGCGGGAATGCGCGGTTGCATGGCCAACCCGTCGGGCGAAATCATTGAGACGCCGATCAAGTCCAACTTCCGCGAAGGGCTGTCCATCCTGGAATACTTCATCTCAACGCATGGTGCCCGCAAGGGTCTCGCCGACACGGCGCTAAAGACGGCCGACGCGGGCTACCTCACGCGCAAACTTGTCGACGTGGCTCAGGATGTCATCATCACCGAGGAGGATTGCGACACCGCTAACGGAATTGAAGTCTCGCCCATTTTGGAAGGTGAGAAGGTCGTGGCAACGCTCCGCCAGCGCATACTCGGCAGAACCTCACTCAACGACATCTTCGACCCAGCCACGGGCGAAGTCGTCGTTGCCGCGAACCAGGAAATTGACGAGGCCGCTTGCGACCGTCTTGAACCGCTTGATCTTCAGTCCGTCTGGATACGCAGCGGCCTGACTTGCTCCAGCTCTCACGGAATGTGCGCGAAATGCTACGGCCGCGATCTCGCCATGGGCAAACCTGTTGAGATCGGCACCGCTGTCGGCATCATCGCGGCGCAGTCAATCGGCGAGCCTGGCACGCAGCTCACAATGCGTACGTTCCATATCGGTGGTACTGCGTCCACAGCCATATCCACGCCGGAATATGTCTCAAGCCACGCCGGCACCGTAAAGTTCAGCGAAGAGCTGCGCGTCGTCCGCAACCCCACAGGGGACATGGTGGTGCTCAATAAAAACGCCACCATTCATATCGTGGACGACGATGGCAACGAGCTGGAGAAAATGACGCCGCCGCTTGGAGCCATAATCTACGCCGACGACGGTGAGAAAGTAGACGCCCGATTCAAACTCGCGACATGGGACGCATACGCCACCCCTGTTCTTTCCGAGTACGCCGGTCAAGTCTCTCTCTACGACTTCATCGACGGTGTCACGGTCGACAACGAGCTCGATCCCGAAACCGGACTCAACCAGGCGAAGATCATTGAGACGCACGAAAACCTCCACCCGCAGATCATACTAAAAGATTCAAAGGGCGATGCCCTTGCGTATTATTCAATCCCCACGGGTGCCATCGTGGTCGTCAGGGACGGGCAGATCGTATCCGCCGGCGAGCAGTTGGCCAAGACTCCCCGCAAGGAATCGAAGACGCGCGATATCACGGGCGGTCTGCCCCGGATCTCCGAGCTGTTCGAAGCGCGCCACCCGAAAGACGCCGCCGACATAGCCAAGATCGAAGGCTACGTCGAGTTCGGCGAAAACGAGCGCGGCAAACGCGTCCTCATCATCGACGATCGCAACCCCAATCCGCAGGAACGCTCTGTCGAGCGCCACCTCATCCCGATGGGCAAACACATCGTTGTGTTCAAGGACGACAAGGTACGCAAGGGCCAGCAGCTCACGGAAGGTCCCATCGCCCCCCAGGAGGTTCTCGAGGCATGCGGCACGAACGAGCTCCAGCACTACCTCGTCAACGAGGTCCAGTCCGTGTACAGACTGCAGGGTGTGGAAATCAACGACAAGCATATCGAGATCATCGTGCGTCAGATGCTTCGCAAGGTCAAGATCACGAACCCGGGCGACACGGAGTTCCTATGGGGCGAGCAGGTCACCAAGGAGAGCCACGCCGCCGTCAACCAGCAGGCCAACGACGAGGGCAGGACGCCGGCATCGGCGACCCCAATCCTACTCGGCATCACCAAGGCGTCTCTTGAGACGGACAGCTTCATCTCGGCTGCATCGTTCCAGGACACCACGCGCGTTCTCACCGACGCGGCGTCGATGGGGCGTGTGGACGATCTGCGCGGCTTCAAGGAGAACGTGATTCTCGGACACCTGATCCCTGGTGGAACCGGTTTCCCGATGCATCGCAACATCAAGCTCGTATACAACGGCGAACCCATCTCCGAGGCCGACATGCCTTCAGCCGAGGAAGAGGAAAAACGCCGCACGCGCGAGCAACTCGGCATCGCCTGATCCTTGGCGCGGCAGTCATAAGCGACAAAAAAGCGGAGGCGGATTATTTCCCGCCTCCGCTTTTTATTCATTCGACTCGATAAAGGTTATTTCGCTTTGCGCGCCTTGGGTGTTTTGGCTTTAGCGGCGGGCTTCTTTGCCGCCTTGGCACCGCAAACACGGTCTTCGATCTTTTTGACTTCCTTGATGTTCTCGGGGAAGAGTTTCGCCGTGATTAGGAGGTCGTAGAAGCGCGTATTACGACTTATGTCGCGGCACGTCTCGCCGGGTTCGGCGTAGTTCGTGGCCTTGTAGTGCCGCTCGAGCTCAGCCATCAGACTCTCGAAAAGGGACACGTCGCGTGGCAGGCATTTCAGTTCTGCTAGGCGGTACAGGAATGCCTCGGCGGAAACGCCGAAGCGCGCCTTGATGCGCACGAGCAGGTCGTAGTTCCACAGTTCCGGCAGTATTCCGAGCTGCGCCACAGTCGCCAGTACTGCTTCCTGAGGCATGAGCATTACTGCCGCGAACCTCCTGGCGAATGATGTGTTGGCGTCGGTCCCATGAACGGTGGCGCAGTCATACCTGGTGAAGAGGTACACATTCGCCAATTCGAACATGGCCTTGAAGAGTTGCCGCTCGGGATTGATTGCGTTCGATACGATGATGATCGCGTTGGCATTGTGAACATCGTAAAAGGATATGCTTTCAATCTCCTCCGGCAGATCCATGAACAGGATTCGGAGGCCGTTGTTTTCGAGCATTTCGACATAATCGAAAACCACCGCCCCGCCTATTCCGCAGTGCTGGCGCACCAAGGCGGCGAGCCTTTCAGCCCCTGCTTCGTCCACTCTGAAAGGTATGGCAAGGGGTATCGCCGAGCGTTTGAAGATTCCGCACATGCTTTCGAGGGACAGATAATCCTCGATGCGCGATTTGATCATTACAGTAGCCTTGTCGCCCGCAGCTTTGGAGAACCTTCCCATGTCGGTTGTGCAGACGATGCCCTTGGCAGCCAGTGCCTCGTAAGGCGTGGCGGACTTCGGCACTTCGGCGCCCTCGACTTCCGCGCCGGCGGCCACAGCGGCCGTCACAGCGGCAAAGTTGCGGGGGTAGATGAGATCGTTGACGGTGACTCCCAGCGCCTCGCAGATTTTGCTCAGCGTGCGCAGTGATGGCATGTTCTTGCCCTTCTCGCAATTACAGAGCTGGGCGGGTCGCATGCCGACGAGCGTGGCGAGTTCCGCTTGTTTGATACGGCGTTCGCGGCGAAGGCGTTTAATGGCGGAGCCCACGCGCACCGAGTCGTAGTCAGAAGTCGTCTCCGTCACTAGATTTGACGCTCTTTTGGGACGTGCCGTAGTTTTAGCCGTTTTAATTCTTGTTGAAGTTTTCATTGTCGTTCTCTATTGTGGTCTTTATTCCTGTTGTTTTCTCCCTTTGCCTTTTTGAGGCTTTTCCCAGTAGATAGTATTTCCCCGGCAAGCGGATTCCGTCACCGCAGCCGCCGGGCTATTCTTCCGAAAATCGTATCTGTTGCGCGGATTTCGCTTTGCGAGTGGCCCGGTCGATGTCGAAAATGCATCCCTCCAGCACTGCCGGTCCCTTGGATATTGTGAGCACCGTTGGCATTCCCGTGAGGAACTTCTGCCGCACCGCGGCGATTTCGCGGCCGATGACAGAATTCACTGGACCGGTCATACCCAAATCGGTAATGTACCCGGTGCCGTTCGGGAGGATTTTCGCGTCAGACGTCTGCACGTGCGTGTGCGTCCCGAACATCGCCGAAACACGTCCGTCCAAATGCCACCCCATGTAGATCTTCTCGGATGTCGCTTCCGCATGGAAGTCGCAGAACACGATCGCCGTCCGGGATATAGGCCCCGACAGCAACGCGTCAGCCTTCGCAAAAGGGCAGTCGGACGGGTTCATGAACGTCCTGCCGACAAGCGCCATCACGGTTATCTCCCCTTGGTCCGTGGGAACCACGCACCAACCCCGCCCAGGACAGGCGGCGGGTAGGTTGGCCGGCCGCAACAGGCGCTTCTCACGCTCCAGCAACGACGCTGTCTCTTTCTGATCCCATACGTGGTCGCCCAGCGTTATCACGTCCGCTCCGGCGTCGAAAAGCTCCCCCGCTATCGAACCCGTTATGCCCCTGCCTCCGGCGGCGTTCTCCCCGTTGACGATCACGGCTGCCACTCCGGACTCTAGGCGTAACTTTTCCACAGCCGCTTTGAAAATGCGCCTTCCTGGTGAACCAACTATGTCGCCAACACACAAAACCTTCATCTTTACTATATCTTATTCTTTCCTCGATCAACCTCTTTCAATTGGACAACGCCAAGATATTAACATAATTTACAATAAAAGCAATAGTTATGCCAAAGGCATTCTTTTCTCTAAAATCCAAACTGTTCCTCTCGTTTTTAGAAATCCAATTCTCTTTCGAATAAGACTCTAGCAGAATTGATACAGAACGTTGATAATGTCGCAAAAACGATAAAAACCAGGTGTCCAGACATCCGTTCCTGTCTCCCCCGCATCCGATCCCGCTAAATTTCGCCCTCTCCCGCAGCTATATGAGCTGATGGGGAAGGGGACTGCGGCGCGATCACTTCTTCACGGTTTTTTCTTGTTCAGCGCTGTCTTTTTTCGCACCTCTGCCTTCGCCGGATCTCCGTTCTTCTCCCGCGCCAGGACGGTGCTCGGGACGCCGCATGCGGAATTTTTCGCGGCGGACGGCGTCGATTTTCTTGATATCCTCGTCTGTGAGATGCTTGCGTAGTTCAATGACTTTTCGAGTCTGCAATTTGGCAATATCAGTGCGTAGCCCGCCGACCACCTCCACCGCCTTCATTACGTCGGCCTCCGGCGCCCGGGTAGAAATTAGCCTGGTCTGCTCTTCTGCCGCCTTTCTGAGTTCGGAGTGCTTCGCCTTGATCGCCTCGTCCGCCTCTGCGAAAGCCTTTTCTATTTTAGCGCGTTCTTCGGCGTCCAACCCCAGTTCCTGTGACACTTCAGGGTCGTTGAACATGAGCGTGAGCATGCTCCCTTGGGCTGCACCCCCGTGCGTCCCGCCTACAACGAGCATATCACGGCGGCGACCGACGCCTTCGCGCCGCCCATATTCGCGCGCCACGCGAACCTCGTCGGCATCGGAGTCCATTCGGCCACGACGCGCCTCCCCTGCCTCCTGCGGACTGCGCTGGCGGCTTTTTCCAGCACGCTCTTCCGTCTTTCTCCCCTCATTTTTTTGATCGGCGCCGGAAGGCTCCGAATTCTCCGCGGCATACGAAACGCGAACCAGCCCAAATACCAGTGCGGCCAGCAAAAACGTTGATGTGATTTTCATATATTTATCCCCAAAAAGACAGCGGTTGCACAAAGTCCGTTAAAGAATGACGTGCAACACCGGGCCTTTATTGTATGGATTAAATGTCGATCTTTATTATTTTACGGATCCAGAAGGCGCCTATGACGACCATTGCAGCGCACGCCATGATGATCGCTATGCCCGCTGCGGAATGCACAAACGGCTGTACCATTTCCGGCTTCACCACGGAGAGCACCACAGCGAGCGCCAGAGGCATGAGCCCAAGTATAATGCCCTGCATCCTGCCCTGAGCCGTGAGCGTCCTTATTCGGTTCTCAACGCGGAAGCGTTCCTGGATGGTGTGGCTTATGTTGGCGAAGACGTCCGTCAGGTTCCCCCCCGTGCGCCTGGCGGTCTCTATCGACAGCACCATGAGCGTGAGGTCTTCGCTGCCCACGCGCTGGTCCATGTTGCGCATCGCGTCCTGGAAGCTCACGCCCACACGCGTCTGGTGCAGCGTAGTGGCGAACTCCTCCGAAATTGGGCTTTCACCATTCTGCACCACGTGCTCGAGCGCCTGCATGATGCTGAACCCCGACTTCAGCGCGTTGCCCATGCTCGTCAGGGCATCGACTAGCTGCTCGTTGAATTTCCTGCGGCGGCGGTTGCGGAGGATCACAAGCAACTGCCCTGGCGCCATCAGCATGATCGCGCCCATAGCGAGCCCCACCGCGAGGCGGACGAGAGTTGCGGACGCCGAATCGCCCACGCCGCCGAGCGAGAGGAAAACCAAGACGGTCGTCAGGATCGCCCCGATCCATCCGATCTCCGCGATTCTGCGCGGCGGGATGAACAGGAATATATCCTCGAACTGCCGAGAGGTGGCCTCCGAGTAGGTGCCGCTGTAAGCGCTTGCGCCGGAAGCGAATGCGTTAAGTGCCACCGTTGTGAGGCCTGCGAAGCAAACCGCCGTCAATAATACAATCAGTATGGTGATCATCCACTGTTCCCAGAATACCTAAAAACCCGCACCAATCTGAGAAATTGATGGAGGCGTGAATCGGAGTTGAACCGATCTAAAAGGATTTGCAGTCCTCTGCCTAACCGCTTGGCTATCACGCCTGTAAATTGAAAAGTGAGCGTAATCTACCAGATTCCCAGAGCTGTGTCAACCAGGAATTGGTGTTTACGCCACGATTCGGCGCACTATGGGATCAAGCTCGGCCCAAGAGGAGATGCGGTAGTTGGGGCGCGGGGTTTCCGGCGGCTCGTATGCGCGGTTCCATGGGCGGGTGAAGATGGCAAAGGGGCACAGGTCGATCTCCGAGATCATGCGGATAGCGTTAGGAGCGTCTTCTATAGCGAATTTCACATCCATTTCTGCGAGAGCGGGGAACGGAGTGATGAGCGGGTCTTCTGATTCGTTGAAAAGTTTGGCGTATTTATCAACGTGATAAACGCTGATGCCTCCGAGGCCGTGCTTGTCAAGCCATTCGAGCGTGACGTCCTTGGAGTATGTGGGGCGGCCGGTCACAATAGCGGGTTCCAGCCCGTCGTCCCGCCAGCAGCGGATGGTTTTGGTGGCCATTGGAGTTTCAGGGATGTCGAGCAGCTCCGAGGCATGGAAGCTCTTCATGTAACTCCGGTAAGTGGACTCGTCGAAACTGAACGATTTGCGCAGGTCGTAATCGTGCATCTCGTCGACTTCGACATCACGGCCGAAATGCGTTCGCGCGAACTGCGAGAGCTTCACGCAAGATTCGCAGACCACGTCGTCCAGATCGATGTATATCATTTGTAGGTATGGCTTTCGTCTGGGTAGGCGCGCGACTGCACGTCGGCGATGTACGACAGGATGGCGGCTTTTCCGGTCTGCGCGAATTCGGCGTACTTTCTGACGAATTTCGGGACGGGCCCCTCAATCATTCCGAGAAGATCGGCTATCACGATGATCTGCCCGTCACATGCGTTGCCGGAGCCGATTCCGATGGTTGGCACGGCTGACAGGGCGGTCAGTTCCGCCGCCAGGTCCGGCGTGATGCATTCGAGCACAGTGCTGAACGCCCCGGCTTCGGCGACCGCGACGGCGTCCTCTTTGAGTTTCTTAATTTCGTCCTCAATGCGTCCCTTCGCGGCATAGCCGCTTGCTTTGACTGATTGCGGCAATACTCCCAGGTGCGCCATGACGGGGATGCCGTTGTCGACCATCCTGCGGATTAGCCCGGCTCTTATTGTGCCGCCTTCGAGCTTGACGGCGTCCGCGCCTGCTTCCTGCAGCAAGCGCCCGGCGTTTCGGATAGCGTCGTCGTCGTTTATCTGATACGAAAGGAACGGCATGTCGGCAACGACGATTGCGTTTTTAACGCTGCGCCGCACGGCGGTGGTGTGGTGGAGCATCACCGCCATTGTCACTGGAACTGTGGTTTCGAGCCCGAGCGCTGTAGTGCCGAGGGAATCGCCAACGAGTATCAGCGCCACGCCTGCTTCATCCGCCATCCGCGCGGTGATCGCGTCGTATGCCGTGATTGTGGCAAGTGGCGTCTTGCCTTTGCTTTCGCGTATTTTTTTAACCGTCCAACTCATAGTAATCTCCTTTCGCAAAATTATAGCAGGTCTATATGCAGTTTACGCCTGAGGTATGTTGGCTTGTCCAAATTCTCCCCGTCGAGGCATGTCGCGACAGAGTTTTGAAAGCGGTCGTTAAAATTCTTTTTCCCAGTGCGTCCTTTGTTGCCGCGCGCCGCTGCCGCTGTTGAAGGCGCGGTGTAGATCCGGGGTCTGGGGGCGGCTTCTTCCTCTTCGCCATCTCCAGCGCCTTCGGCGGCGTAGAGGGGGGTCCACTCGCGGAAGAGCATCACGGCGATTCGGATTTCATCGCGCAGCGCCGGGTCGAGCACTGTGCCCATGCGTATTTCCGCATCCATGGAGAGCGCCGAGCCGGTGGCCTTCATTACTTCCGCAACTTCCCTGAGCATCAGGTCGGCACCGCCGATGATGCCGACAAGCGCGGCTTTGGCTCCGGTTAGTTTGCCGCCGAGGCCCGTGCCGCCTGCGCCGAGTAGCGTGGCGACCGCTTCCTTGACCCGCTGCGGCCCCGAAGAGGCGCCCAGGCCGAAGTTGCATGCTCCGCGCCCCGTCCGCACAATGCTGACTAGCGTGGCGGGGTCGAGATTTATGTATCCCGGCATCATGGTCATTTTCCAAATCATCGTGATGCCGTCGGCAAGTGTGTTGGTCGCCTTCGCAAATGCCTCCTCGAGCGTCAGGTCGGAGGCTGTCGGGCAGAGGTCATCGTTTTTGCAGACAATTTTCACGTCGCCTGCTTTCGCCACGCTCTGCTCCGTTTCGGCGGCTTTGCGCGTGAGTTCTATCCCCTCGAAGAGGAACGGCGCCACCATGAAGACGATCGTCGCCACGTTGCGGTCCGCGGCTTTGGCAAGGACTTTGGGGAGGACTCCCGATCCAGTGCCCTTGCCTATGCCGGCCACGATCACGGCGATGCGCGAGCCGTCGAAGACCGATGCCAGATCCGCAGTTTCATCGGCCGCCATGCCGGCGCCGTTTCTGTCGCCGCCCGATCCTGCGCCGTCGAAGCGCGTGGCGCCGATGCGTTTCTGCTGGCACCTGTTAAGGCGCGAGATCGCGGAGAAATCCGTGTCGATTGCGAATGCTCTGATGCGGCCGTCGTTTTGTTCTGCCACGGCGTTGACGATTTTGCCGCCCCCACCGCCGATTCCTATGATTGTGAATCCCAGTTCGCCCATCAACGGCCTCCTTTCCTGCCGAAGAGCCCGAATATGGAGGATAGTCCGCCAGAGCGCGAATCCTCGTTTTCGTACGCGGCCTTGGCAGCTCTGAAGAGAGCGCCGTACACCGGCGCGAACCTGATTTTGTCCGGCGTGTCGTCGATCTCCTTGTGCCCGGTGGCAGGCAACTCGCCGAGGGAGCAGGGAATGCCGTCGAATATCTGCGAAGTCAACTGCGGCAGTCCTCTGAGCAGCGAGCCGCCGCCGCATAGCACTATGCCAGCGCCGAGGTCGTCGAGCGCGTTGCTTGCGGCTACTTGCTTTCGAAGGATGCGCAGCGTCTCGTCTAGGCGTGCGTTGACAACCAGGTCGAGCGAACGGAGGTTCACGTATTTGGCCATGCCGAGGTTTTTGGGGACTTCGACGCGCGCCCCGGGGTCGATGCCCTCGAGCGTCACCTGCGCGGACTCGTGCTTCAGGGCGTTTGCCGATTCGTCGCTGCCCGTGTGGAAGGCTGAGAGGATGTCGTTCGTCACATGGTCGCCGCCGACGGCCAGGTGCCCGACGGCTATTACGCGGTCGTTGCGGGTGACGCTCCAGCATGATGTGCCGCCACCGAGGTTGATGACGAGTACTCCCGACTCCCGCTGCTCCCTCGTGGTGCAACCGAGAGGGGAGGAGGCGGCTTCGCTGTGGACGCTGCCCACGTCACAGAGCGTAGACTGCAACGCCTCTACCATGGCATGGTAGCTGTTTGTGTCGACGTGCGTGCGCAGACCGGTGACGGCAAGTTCGGAGGCGCGCAGGTTTTCTGGATCCTCGACCACACGCGAACCGTCGAGGATGAAATCGCCGCGGATTTCCTCAAGCGTTGTTCGGCCGCTCTGAGCCGGGAAGTCGCGCAGGTTGTCGAGAACGTCCTCGATGTCTTCGTGTTCTATGATCTCCCCGTCGTTGTCGATCTGCGTCTTGCCGACGATCGGTGTGTACTGGAGATCCCCGCCGGAGTAAACGAGATCCACGCGGTTGATGTCAGTCCGTCCTTTTTTAGAGAGTGTGTTTAGCACCCCTTCGGCGGTTGTCGCGACCGACTGGGCCGAAAGCACCTCGCTCTTGCGGATTCCTGAGGTTTTCTCGGCGCAAACAGCCTCGATTTCGATCGATCCATCGCCCTTGGCGGAGTATGAACCGAGCATCGCGACGGTTTGCGTGGTGCCTATTTCGATTACTACTATTGGTTTTGATGCCATTATTATTTTCCGTAAACTTTCTTTGTTGAGAGCATGACGTCGAGGCAAATGAGCCCTGCGGCTTCTTTGCGCGCCATCGCTTCCGAAGCCATTTCGAGGGCTTCGCGTATGGCGTCGCGCGAGGTAAGCTCCTCTGGGCCCCCGTGCGTTTTGCTGTCTGATGTGGCCTTGCGCATGGCGCCGCGCGAAGTAAGCTCCTCCCAGACGAGGCGTATTTCGCGGCGTCCTTCGGCAGTCTGGAGGATCACGTAGAAGCGGGCGTCGACAAGGATTCCGTTGAGCTTGAAGGATATGCCGTCCATTTCGTTGTAGACGTTCGCAATCGCCAGCGCTTGCGCGGCTTTCCCCTCGAGCTTCTGTCCGGGCACGGGATTCTGCTTTCGGGAGGAATCAAACAGTTTTGGCAAAAACGCCCATTTCTGCTCCCAGTCAAGCGTCATGACAGTGCCGTCTTTGTCGGCCGCGAAATCCGTGTCGCCGAGGCGCAGCACGGGCAATCGGTCGGTCATCGCAATCTTCACCTTGTCGGGAAGCGTTTTCACGATACGCACGTCGCTTAAATTCGGCACGCTTTCGAGGAGCTTCCTGCGCTTTTCGGCGGCGCTGAACGAAAAGAGGTTCACTCCCTCGCTTATGCCGGTGAATTTTATTACCTCCTGTTCCTTGACGGCGTTGCTCTTGGAGATGTCCAGTTTTTTGATTTCGTACTGCGGATTTTGCGTGAACATGGCAGTCTTGAGCCCCTGCCAGCCGTAGAATATGCCGATGCAGGCGAACATAACGCCGAGGGTAATGAGTATCGCCTTTAACCGCATTTGGCGCTCTCCATTATCATTGCGCAGAGTTCGTCGAACGCGATCCCGCGCTTGGCCGCCGCCTTCGGCAGCAGGCTCGTTTCGGTGAATCCGGGAATGGAGTTGAGCTCGAGCGCGTATGGCTTGCCGTCTTCCGAAGAGATGCGGAAGTCAATCCTGCCCAGGCCCGAGGCATCGACGGCTTTGAACGCCCGCAGCGCCAGATCGCGCACGAGCGCGGCGGCAGGCACGTTGGCGGGATCGTCCTCCGGGAAGGTGTAGACAGTAGTTCCGCCCGACTTGTATTTAGCCTTCCAACTGTACCAGCCTCCATCGAGTTTTGGCGTCACTTCTATTATCGGCAGCACCTCCCCGACCACGATCGGAACCGTCCATTCGCGTCCGGGTATGAAGTCCTCCACAAGCGCTTCGTCGCCGTACTTGAACGCCTCGTCTAGAGCCGTCAGGATGTCCGCCTCGTCCTTTACAATTGATATGCCGACGCTCGACCCCTGTTTCGGCGGTTTGACCACGAGCGGGATTCCGATCTGCGAGAAATCCGCTTGATTGCCTTTCCTGACGACCACCCCTGCGGGAACCGGAACGCCAGCAAGTTCGAATGACGCGCGCGCGAGTATTTTGTCGAACGAAATGCGTGACGATTCCGGGCCTGAACCAGTGTATGGCACGCCCATCTCCTCCAGAATGCTTTGCACTCCGCCGTCTTCGCCGAACGCGCCGTGTAAAGCGATGAAGACCGCCTCGGTCCCGGCGGGGAGGTATACTCCGTCGTGGCCGGCGACCACGACGCGGCCGACCTCATACCCGGCTCTCTCCAGGCCTGCGGCGACAGCCGTTCCGGAGAGCATGGAGATGTCGCGTTCGCTGGAGTCTCCGCCCATCAGAACGGCGACTTTTCGGAATCTGCGTGACGATGACGTTGTCATTTTATCTGCACCGCGCTTTGGCCGGCAAGGCCTTCTCCGGCAATGGCAACGGCCTTCGACATGCAGGCGCCCCAGAACGAGGGCGAGCGGAACAGCTTTAAGAAAGGCGGCTCCTGATTCCCCTCTAGATAGATGACCTTGGCGCCAAGCAGCTCCTCCATTTTTGCCTTTGCGTCTTCAATATAGCCGACTTCGTCGATCAGCCCCAATTCCAGCGCCTCGGTCGCGAGTATGACGCTGCCATCCGCGAGCGCGCGCACTTTCGCCTCATCGATGCTGCGCCCTTCGGCGACGATTTTCACGAAGCGCGTGTGCAGGGAGTCCACCAGCGTCTGGAGCATCTTCTCCTGCTCTGGTGTGATGTCCTCGAACGGACTCAGCATTGTCTTGTTGGCACCCGATTTTATGGTCACGTCCTTGAATCCCACTTTCCGCGCCAGCTCCTTGATGTTGAGGCTCGTCATTATGACGCCGATAGATCCCGTAAGGGTCGTGGGGTTTGCCACTATGTAGTCGCCCGCCACTGAGATGTAATATGCGCCCGACGCGGCCGTTGTGCCCATCATAACCACGACTTTCCGGTTGTTATCGGGATCCGCGCCCTTGAACTTCTCAAGCGCGTCCCATATCACATCGCTCGAAGTGATGCCGCCGCCTCCGCTGTTGATGCTCAGCAGTATTCCCCTTATGGACGGATCGTCAGTCGCGATGCGGATTTTGGAGAGCGCCGCCTCGGAGCTGTTTTCGTCTATGAACCACGAGGAGCCGCCCCCGCTGTCCGTTATCATGCCGTTTATGGTTATATGGGCCACTTTGACGCCTTGACCCAACGTCACGGCGCCCGCACCGCTTTGCGCCATCTTCCCCGGATCTTCGTTTAAGGCTCTCCCCAAGTTGCTCATCAGCATGTAGCATCCTCCTAACGAGACGGTCACCAGCGCGATGAGGCAGAGCATAGTGACGAACGACGCCACCATGCAGCCATGCAAGCAGACCCTCCACCACGGCTCCTTTTTCTGTGGCGGAGGTGCGGGCTGTGGAAGTGGCGCGGGCGGTATCACCGGCGGGGTGTAATGCTCAGGCGCCCTGTAGTGCTGCTGCGGCGGAGGCGGAGGCGCGGAGGGCAGCGCCGTCGGCCTGTAGCGCGCCTCCGGCGGCACCTGCGGCACTGCAGGCTTGTCCTGCTTGTCGTAATTTGATATTTCGTTCATTATTTATTCTCCTTTGCCTCCTGTTCGAGGCGGCGTTTTGCCAAGTAGCTTGAGAACCGCCTTTAAATCCTTCCAAGCCTCCACTTTTGCGGGTGGATACCGCATCAAATACGACGGGTGAAAAGTCGGCATAAGCGGGATCCCTTTGAATTTGTTCCAGACGCCGCGCTCTTTCGAAATGAGGACGTCGGTTCGTCCCGTGAGTCCCTTGAGCGCCGTCGCGCCGAGCGCCACAATCGTCTTGGGCTTTACAATCTCTATCTGCCGCAGTAGCCACGGCAGACATGCGGCCATCTCGTCGTCCTCCGGAACGCGGTTGTTGGGCGGACGGCATTTGACGACGTTTGCGATGAACACCTCGTCACGGTTGTATCCCATGGCCGCGATCATCTTCGTCAAAAGCTGCCCGGCCCGGCCAACGAACGGCATGCCCTGCTCGTCCTCGTCGCGTCCCGGCCCCTCGCCTATGAACATTATGTCCGGCGTGGAGCCGTTCCCGGCACCGGGAACCGTTCTGGTGCGCGACTCCGCCAGCCGGCAAGCCGTGCACGAAGCAACGCCTTCCGCGATGCCCTCCAATGTTTCTATAAACGGTTTGTCCGCGTCGGCGCCAGCGCGCGAAGGCGACATCGGGCTGTCGAAGGATCCAGCCTCCGCGCCAATGATGGCAACGGGCGCCTCGGGAGGCGCCTCCTCCTCGTGTGACGCCATGAATTCGGACACCACAACCTGCGCAAGGGGCACAAACCTGCGCCCCGCGTCTATTTCGTTCTCTAAGTGCCGCCGAATCTGGTTCGAAATGTCTTTGGGGATCTTCAAAATCAACCTTTCTGGGAATGACCGTGATAATACCAAAAAACCGCTTTCAAAACAAGCGGGAACGGGGACTCCATTTTCTATTTTCTATGGGTGTGTGTCAGGAAAGTGACAGGTAAATCGGATTTTGCTTGCGGAGCGTATGCGGGCTTGTTATAATTGTAGCGTTTCAACTACAAACCACCAAAC
>JALHHX010000199.1 GCA_022837245.1 Lentisphaerota bacterium | reverse complement strand
TTCGTGGATTTCTGGACCGGGCGAGCCAAGGTCGGCGGCCGCACTGTTAACGCGGCGGCACCGCTTGACACCATCCCGCTCTTCGTTAAGGCGGGCTCTATCCTGCCGATCGCCGAATCTGCCCAATACGCGTCGGGAAAACCTTGGAAGAAGCTCGAAATCCCCGTCTATCCAGGAGCCAACGGAGCCTTCACGCTCTACGAAGACGAGGGCGACGGCTACGCCTACGAAGATGGCTTTTTTTCCGAGATCGATTTCAACTACGACGACACATCGCGGACGCTCGCTATCAGCAAACGCCGCGGCGGGTTCCCCGGAATGTTGAGGCGCCGGAGCTTCAGGATCGTCGTGGTCGCGCCGTGCCGTGGCGTCGGCGGCGGATTCACGCCGGAGCCGGACGCTATCGTGGACTACGACGGGTGCCCGGTTGTCGTCGCTCTCGGGTAATGAGCGATTGACCGCAGACTTCCAACGAAGTATAATCTCGGGGAAAAGAGGACGTAACATGGAGAAACCTGAGAGTAGAGTTGTTCTTGATATAGACCTTGGTATTCTGGCGGATAATTTCAACCGGATTTCGCAGGCCGTGTCTCCGTTGGGCGTAATTGTGGTTCTCAAGGCAAACGCATACGGATTGGGCATGCGCGAAGTGGCGAGGGCGCTTGCGGGAGCCGGCGCGGCGGCAATCGCGACGGCGGAGCTGGACGAGGCCCTTGAGGCGGTGGAGTTCGGGCTGCCTGTCATAATACTCGGCACGGTGCTCCCGGAAGAGCTGGAACCGGCTCTGGCAGCCGGAGTGCGCATCCCGGTCGCGGGGCTGGAGGAGGCGCGGAAGATAAGCTCTGCTGCACTTGCTCTAGGAACTACAGCCAAATGCCACCTTGTTGTCGACACGGGCATGGGTCGGGTTGGCATACGGCTGAATGACGCGCCCGGGATGATCCCTCAAATAGCATCGTTGCCGGGAATCGAACTTGAGGGGATGTATTCCCATTTCCCGACAGCGTACATAGGCGGCGACGAGAATACGTCGGCACAGATAGAGGCGTTTAGGGAACTTGCCGCGGGACTGGCGGACCGAGGGATCCACATACCATGGCTGCACATGGCGAACAGCGATGCGATAAACAACTTCGAGGAAGCGTGCAGAGCGCCATTCACGCACGTTAGGACGGGCATAAACCTGTATGGTTCGTTCGACATCGTGGGCAACAGGCGCCTGCATTTGCGGCCGGTACTGACCATGCGAGCCCGGCTGGCGCAGGTGCGGACGCTCCCCGCTGGCAGCTCGATCGGCTACGGACGCACATTCAGATGTCCTTGCGACATGCGCGTGGGGACTGTTGCTGCGGGATACGCCGACGGCTTGCCGCTGGCGCTTTCCAACAGGGGGAGCCTGCTCATACGGGGGCGGGCGTGCCCGGTGCTGGGCAGGGTTTCGATGGACTACACCACCGTGGCGCTCGATCAAGTGCCCGGCGCGGAAGCCGGCGACGAGGTTATATGCGTGGGCGGAGAAGATGCGGGAGCCAATTCGGTCGAGACGTGGGCAAACCTCAAGGGCACGCATCCCTACGAAGTAATTTGCTCGATTGGTAGCAGAGTGCAGAGGAAATATCTGATGAGGAGATGACGATGAAAATAAAATTCACCAAAATGCACGGGGCCGGCAATGACTTTCTGATTATAGACGACAGATCTCACAATTTCCCCGAGAACGATGTCGAACTCGTGCGCGCAATATCGGCGCGGGGGACGGGAGTGGGCTGCGAGGGTGTGCTGATAGTACGGCTCGCTGCGGCGTTCACAGATTGCGACTATGAGATGATCTTCCTCAACCCCGACGGGAGCCGCGCATCGATGTGCGGCAATGCGTCGCGCTGCGTCGCGCTATATACATTCGAGCGCAACATAGCGGGACGGCGGCAGCGCGTGGGCACAGATGCCGGCGTCATCACTCTCGACGTGCTTGAAGCGCGCAACGGGTGCGGCATGGTGCGAGTGCAGACCACGGAGCCGAAGGGGCGACGTGAGAGCGTTTTGGTCGAGCTGCCGGGCGGGCGCAAGGCCGATTGCTTCAGGGTTGACACCGGCGTGCCCCATGCCGTCGTTTTCGTGGAAGACGTCAAAGCGGTGGACGTGCCGAAGGACGGCAAGGCCATCCGTTTCGCGCCGGAATTCGTCCCGGAGGGAGTGAACGTGGATTTCGTGCAGGCGAACGTCGGCGAAGGGACCGCTATGATGCGCACCTACGAGCGGGGCGTGGAGGGCGAAACGGGGGCGTGCGGCACTGGCGCGGTTGCGGCTGCCATCGCGATGAGGGAAAAGCGGGACATTCTGCTCCCTGTGACGATAGAGGTGAGCTCCGGCGACGTGCTCAAAGTGGACGGCGTCGTGGACGGGTCGGGACTCTGCCACGAGATGAAGCTGACGGGGCCGGTCAAGACAGTCCTGGAGGGCAAGCTCGACACCGATTGGTACACGGCGCCATGCAGTTGAGATGAACCGCGTTCTTGTATTCGCCGAAGAGATTGGCCCGGGCGGTTTCGTGGAGCTGGTTGACGCTCGTTTCGCACACATACGCGAGGTGCTCGGAGGGGATATTGGCGATCGCGTGCGTGCGGGAGTTTTGCGCGGCGCGTTGCACGACGAGGCGAGAATTGCGGCGATTGATGGGCATCGTTGTGTTTTGGAGCTTGGAGAGGGACGCGCCCCCCCGCCCCTGCCGCCGGTTGATTTACTTTTGGCTTTGCCTAGACCAAAATGCATGAAGCGGCTATGGCCGCAGTTGGCTGCAATGGGAGTTGGGCGCATATTCATCGTCAACGCGGAAAAAGTGGAGCCGGCGTATTGGGGCGCTCAGGTGCTGCGCGAAAAAGTCTATATGCCGCTTGTGGTGGAGGGGCTGGCGCAGGCCGGCGACACGCGCGTGCCCGAGATCCGGGTGGAACGCAGGCTCAAGCCTTTGCTGGAGGACGAAATAAGCGTAATGTATGGCGAAGGGTGCAAGTTCCTGGCGCATCCTGGGGATTACGAGCCGCCAGCGCCCCTTGGCGGTGGCGGCTTGCTCGTGGCGGTGGGGCCGGAGGGGGGCTGGTCCAGCTACGAACTGGACATGTTCACGGAAAACGGATTCACACGGATTGGCCTTGGAGAGCGCACGCTTAGGACGGACACTGCGTGCATCGCGCTGCTCGCAGTGGCCGGGCGTATTGGTGATTTGCCGGGCATGACCGGGGGCGCGTGAGTTCGCGGTTCCTGTTTTTTCCGGTTTTCCAAACAATCTTGAGAGTGGCGAGTTCTCGGGAAGTTCATAGGCGGTGCGCGAGCACATTCCACCCCACGCGGGCTGCCCTTTTCACATGAGCATTCCGCGTGGGGTT
>JALHHX010000198.1 GCA_022837245.1 Lentisphaerota bacterium | reverse complement strand
CCCTGGCTGAGACGCTGCTCGATGGCGACGGTCGGGGGCAATGCGGAGAGGGACAGCACGTCCGGTTTTGCCTGCGGTTGCACGAACTGCCTCGCATAGGCGTTGAGGCATTCAAGGTAGCGGCGCTGGCCGGAAGCGAACAAGATATCAAATGCGAGCGTGGATTTCCCGGAGCCGCTGACGCCCGTTATCACCGTGAATTTATCGAGCGGGATATCGACGTCTATGTTGCGCAGATTGTGCTCATGTGCTCGGCGCACTGAGATCATCTCGGGGCGTTTGCGCGGGGCGTACGCTGTGGCACTTTCAGCCGCGAGCAACGCCGGCGTTGCGAGTGCTGCACGCCTTGCAAGCAAGTCGTGAGTGTCTGCCCGCAACGCGGCGCCGGTGGCGCTCGTGGGATGAGCCTCTATTTCCGCAGGCGTTCCCGTCGCCACAACTTCGCCACCCGCCACTCCGCCCTCCGGCCCGAGGTCGATAATGTAGTCTGCGGCGCGCATGACCATGATGTTGTGTTCAATTACGACGACGGAATTGCCCCCTTCGACCAAACGGCGCAGTACGCCGTTTAGAAGTTCCGTGTCGGTGAAGTGCAGCCCAGTCGTTGGCTCGTCAAAAATAAAAAGCGTATTGCGGCGACGCCCCGTTTTTATCTTCGGATCCTCCGCGAGGTGTCCCGCGAGTTTAAGCCGCTGCGCCTCGCCCCCGCTTAGCGTTGGCACGGGCTGGCCAAGGCGCAAATAGCCAAGGCCGACATCCTGCAGAGGACGTAGTCCGGCCACGACGTTCTTGTCAGCTGAAAAAATATCGGCGGCTTCATCGACCGTCAAGTCGAGCGCGTCGGCGATCGATATAGCCCTGGCGCGTCCCGGCAAATTCATTTTAACGTCGAGTATTTCCTTGCGGTAGCGACGTCCGCTGCATTCCTCGCACTTGAGATACACGTCGCTTAAAAACTGCATCTCGACCATCTCGAATCCAGAACCTTCGCAGTGTGGGCAGCGGCCGACGCCGGAGTTGAAGCTGAAGTCGCCGTAGGAATAGCCGCGTTCTATGGCGGCTGGCAACTTGGCGAAGTGTTTGCGGATCGCGTCGAACGCCTTCACGTAGCTGCCCGGAGTGGAGCGCGCGGTCTTCCCTATTGGCGACTGGTCAACCATGACCGCCTCTGAGATATATTCGGTGCCGTCTACGGCGTCGCATTCGCCGGACGACTCCACCACCTTGCCGAGCGCGCGCATGACGTTGGCGTACAAAACGTCGTTCACCAGCGTGGACTTGCCGGATCCGCTGACGCCCGTTACAACGACATATTGGTTGAGCGGAAATTCGACCGTGATGTTTTTTAGATTGTGTTCGCGAGCGCCACGCACGCGCAGCTTGAGCATGGCGGGCGACGCTTCGCTATCTTGCACAACCGCTAAGCCGTGATCTCCGCGCAAGTACGGGGCGGACACGCTAGAGTCGCTTTGAAGCAGCGACGGCACGGAGCCGTTGAAAATGATTGAGCCGCCGCGTTCGCCAGGGCCGGGACCCATTTCGATGACGCGGTCCGCGGCCTTGATCACCTCGGGGTCGTGCTCCACGACAAGCACCGTGTTGCCGGCGTCGCGCAGACGGCGCAGGACGGCTATGAGCCGCTCTATATCGCGTGGGTGAAGGCCGATGCTAGGCTCGTCCAACACAAAAAGAGTGTTCACTAGCGAGCTGCCGAGTGCCTGGGTAAGGTTGATGCGCTGAACCTCGCCGCCGCTTAGCGTGCGCGACTGCCTGTCGAGCGTCAGGTATCCGAGGCCTACCTCGCATAGGTAAGTGAGGGTCGGGATTATCTCGTCGAAGAGCGTCTGCGCATCGCGTGAATCCAGCGTCTTCCTGAATTCGCCAAAGAACGCCAGCACATCGCTGATCGGCATAAGCATTATATCCTGTATGTTGTATGCCTTCTCGCCGAGCACAAGCCTCCAATTTAGCGCAGCGGCTTTGAGACGCGAGCCGTGGCAAGTGTGGCACTCGACGTACTCGCGATAGTGCGCGAGCATTATGCGAGCATGCATCTTATACGAATGCGCTTCGATGTCGGCGAAGAAACGGTCGACACCCCACCATAGGCCAGAGTCGAAATCTCCCTCCCCTTCGAACACCCAGCGGCGGTCTTCATCCGAAAGCTCATTCCAGGGCGTATTGACTGGAAACTTGCGTTTCTTCGCATGTCTCATAAGTTCGCTTTGGCACACAAACATCATGTTTGTCTGGAACGGGCGTATGCATCCCTCCGCAATGCTTTTCGAAGGATCAGGGACAACAAGCTTATCCGAAACGGATATCGTCCTTCCGAAGCCGCGGCATGTTTTGCAAGCGCCGACTGGCGAGTTGAATGAAAACAGATTTGGTGTGGGCAGTTGGAATTCAATCCCGCAATCCGGGCAATCCATGCGGTTGCTGAACTTGTATTCCGCCAGCTCAGTCATGTCGTCGCCGAGCGTTGAAACAGATATTTCGCCCTTGCCTTTCGCAAACGCCGTCTCAAGCGCCTCGCCGATGCGTGCCCTCTTGCCAGCCTCGAAGACGACCATATCCTGCGCAACTTTCAGGATGCCATCGCCTTCCTCTTTAATGCGTCTATATCCCTGTTGACCGAGCAGCTCCACGGTTTCCTCAAGCGTGAAACTAGGCGGAATCGCGACCCTGAACGAGACGGCTATCCGCTTTCCTTCGCAACCTGCTTTCTTAAGCTTTTCAACAACAGTCTCAACAGAATCCGCTATGACCTCCTTACCGCACTTCGGGCAAAACAGACGAGCGCGCTTGGCAAAGAGCAGCTTCAGCCGGTCGTTGATTTCCGTCATGGTTCCAACGGTTGACCGTGACGTGCGCACCGGGTTTATCTGCCTGATTGCGATGGCTGGCGGAATGCCGTCAACCGAATCGACCTCCGGCGGATCCATCCGCTCCAGGAACATGCGGGCATAAGAAGAAAACGTCTCGATGTATCGTCTCTGTCCCTCTGCGTACACCGTGTCGAACGCGAGAGAAGACTTGCCTGAGCCGCTGACCCCAGTCACAACGACAAACTCGCCGATCGGAAAATCGACATTAAGGTTCTTAAGATTATTCTGGCGGGCACCTCGGACCCGTATGGCATCGCCCGCCTCCACTGTCTTCTTCGTTTTACGCATGCGCCTCATTATAGCATATATCGAGTTGGAATCGAAAGTAATCGCAGCAACCGGGTATCGTGATTTTGATTCATAGGTTCAAAACCCATTTCACTTTCCCGATCCGACGATGCACCTATTTGGTCAGGGATTCCAAATCAATTTTTTCGCGCAGAAATCCCTCTCCTAAACACCGTTGATTCAGTCAATAAGGCTGACTGACGGAATAACAAAACAAAAAA
>JALHHX010000019.1 GCA_022837245.1 Lentisphaerota bacterium | reverse complement strand
TTGTTGCGCAGGACGGCGACGAAGGCCTCCTGCGGCACGTTGACGGTGCCGAACTGCTTCATGCGCTTTTTGCCTTCCTTCTGCTTGTTGAGCAGCTTCTGCTTGCGCGTGACGTCGCCGCCATAGAGTTTGGCGGTGACGTCCTTCCGGAAGGCTCGCACGTCTTCACGCGCGATAATTGTGCGCCCGATCGCCGCTTGAACCGGAATCTTGAACATGTGTGGCGGTATGACCTCCTTGAGTATATCGCAGATCTGGCGGCCACGGGCTACGGCGCGGTCTTTGTGTACCATGCAGGAAAAAGCGTCGACAGGCTCCCCGTTGAGAAGGATGTCCATGCGGACGATGTCGCTAGTCTGGTAGCCAGAGTGGTCGTAGTCCATCGAGGCGTAGCCGCGCGAGACGCTTTTGAGCGTGTCGTTGAAATCGACGAGGATTTCGTTGAGCGGGAGAATGCACGTCAAGATCACGCGGACGCCGTCGAGGCTGTCGGTTTTTTCGACCATCCCGCGATGCTCGATGACGACGCGCATGATGTCGCCGATATATTCCGACGGTGTGATGATCGTTGCCTTGATCATCGGCTCCTCTATGGATTCAACTTCAGTGGGGTCGGGCATCCTGATCGGGTTGTCAATTTCCTCTACCTTGCCGTTCCTGTAATGGAGTTTGTAAACAACGGCGGGGTGGGTCGATATGATGTCGCATTCGAACTCTCGGCGCAGGCGTTCCTGAACCACCTCCATGTGCAGGAGGCCGAGGAAGCCACAACGGAAGCCGAATCCGAGCGCGACGGAGCTTTCGGGGTGCCATGAGAAAGCGGAGTCGTTGAGCTGGAGTTTCTCCAGTCCAGCGCGTACTTTTTCGTATTCGTCGGTGGAAACTGGGTACAGGCCAGCGAAGACCATGGGGTGGATTTCCTGGAATCCGGGCAAGGCCTCGGTGGCGGGGTTCGCGCGGGTCGTCACGGTATCGCCGCAGCGGATTTCCTTTGGATCTTTGACAGTGCCGACGATATATCCGACTGTGCCGGCGGAGAGCGAGGCGGCGGGCTTCATCTGCGGGGAGAATATGCCGACCTCCTTGACCTGGGTCGCGGCGTTAGTGCCCATGAAGACGATGTTGTCGCCCGTCTTGATGGTGCCGTCGACTATGCGCACGTATGCGATGACACCGCGGTAGACGTCGTAAACGCTGTCGAATATGATTGCGCGCAGAGGGCCGTCGGGGTGTTCCGATTTAGGCGGCGGGACCTTTTGAATCAACATCTCCATGAGCTCCGGGACGCCCTGTCCCGTCTTTGAGGAGACCATGCCGCAGTCGTCCATGGGAATAGCAAGAGCCTCCTCGACCTGGTGTTTCACGCCTTTTACGTCTGCGCTTGGGAGGTCGATTTTGTTGAGGACTGGGATGATTTCCAGATCGTTTTCCAAGGCGAGATAAGTGTTGGCGACGGTCTGGGCCTGCACGCCTTGCGCGGCGTCGACTAGCAGGATCGCGGCTTCGCAGGCTGACATGGATCGGGAGACTTCGTATGAGAAGTCAACGTGCCCCGGGGTATCTATGAGGTTTATAAGGTACGTCACGCCGTCTTTGGCCGTATAGCTCATCGACACAGGATGCGATTTGATCGTAATGCCGCGTTCACGTTCGAGGTCCATCGAGTCGAGGAGCTGGTCCTTGAAGACTCGGTCGTCGACTGTCTGCGTGATTTGCAGGATGCGGTCGGCGAGGGTGGACTTGCCGTGGTCGATATGGGCTATAATGCAAAAATTTCGTATGTGTGACAGCATGGATGGGGAAGCGATGTTATCGTTAGGTCCTGGAGACCAACGAGCGGAAGCGCGCGATTTCGGATTTCATGTCGGCCTTGGAGTAGAGCGCGGTGCCGGCTACGAATGCGTTTGCTCCGGCTTCCGCGCATGCGGCGATTGAATCGCGGTCGATGCCGCCATCAACCATAATGGTGAAATCTGGTTTGCCGGCGGCTTTGGCGGCGGCGCGCAGCGCACGGATGTTTGAGAGAGGGCCGCTCTTGAACTTCTGGCCGCCGTAGCCGGGATAAACCGTCATTTGCAGGCACTCATCGACTAGGAAGAGGTAGGGCAGGGCGGATTCGAATGAAGTTTCCGGGTTGAGCACGATAGCGGGCGCAACGCCAAGCGCTTTGATTTTACCCAATGTTTCCAGGACAAGGCACGAAGATTCCACCTGGATCTGTATCGTGTCTGCGCCGGCGTCGGCGAAAGGCTTTATGAACAAATCAGGACGCTGGAGCATGAGGTGCACGTTGAGGGGCATTGACGTCACACGCTTCGCCATAGCCACGATATGCGGGCCGAAGCTGAGGTTGGGGACGAACGCGCCGTCCATGATATCGAGGTGGAGCGCATCGGCGCCCGCGTCTTCGGCTCGTTTGATCTCATCGGCGAGGCGCCCCGCGTCGGCGGCAAGAAGAGACGGTAAGATAAATGCTTTCATGCGGTGCATTATCGCATAAAATGCAAGAGAACGCAACGCACCCGTTTACGTAATCGGTCAGTGAGCGGAGTGCTTTTAGTGTTGCCTCCTATGCGCGGCTTTGCAAGGGCGCGCTCGGCTCCTCCTTTTCACGGCGTGTTCGCCGCCATGAAGAAGGCCTTAGGTATTAGGTCCTAGACCCTAGCCGCCCCGCGCTATCCACGCGCAAGACATCCATTGGCATAGGCTGCAGACCAGTGCCATCCGCCTGCAAAGCCCCTGGTACCTATACCCTAAAACCTAGTACCTCTTATAGGGCACACCTTGCCCGCAGGCTTCCGCTATGCTAGAATCCGCGTCATGGAAATTGAACGAAACATGGCGCGGCAGCCGATTGCCGATATTATGGAGGAGCGCGGGCTTGCGCCGCATGACATTGTCGCGGCTTCCGCCGTGCCTATGACGCATAAGATGGTTTCGCGGGCGGCGAAAGGCAGGCGGCTCACTCCGCATACGAAAACGATTGTAATCGACGCGCTCAACCGCGCGGCAGCCGCCTCGTACTCCTCCGAAGACCTTTTCAACTACTGAGGGGCGTCCCGATTGCACTTGAAAAGCGTGGAGATTTCGTGTAACTTACCGAGTAAAAGTCATAACAATACGAGATTACGGAAAATGCCAAAAAAAACCGAAAATAAAAACATACTTTGCATCGGCGCTGGATACGTGGGCGGGCCGACGATGGCGATGATCGCCAAGAAATGCCCCGACCGCAAGGTTACGGTGGTTGATATAAACGCGGACCGCATCAAGGCGTGGCAGTCGGACAAGTTGCCCATATACGAGCCTGGGCTCGCAGAGGTTGTGTCGGAGACGTTGAACCGGAATCTTTTCTTTTCCACTGACATCGACAAGGCAATTGAGGAGGCCGACATCATATTTGTGGCGGTCAACACGCCCACAAAAACTTTCGGCGAGGGTGCTGGACGCGCCGCGGATCTGCAGTACTGGGAGAAGACCGCGCGCCAGATCAAGAGATGTGCCAAGAGCGACAAGATCGTGGTTGAGAAATCCACGTTGCCAGTGCGCACGGCAGCCGCAATGCGCCGCGTGCTTTCAGAGGGGGCAAATGGCGTGAATTTCGAAGTGCTTTCAAATCCCGAGTTCCTTGCTGAAGGCACGGCGATACGAGACCTGGAAATGCCAGACCGCGTGCTCGTGGGCTCGGCGGAGACTCCGTCAGGACTTGCCGCCCGCGAGGCAGTGGTGGATGTCTACGCGTCTTGGATCCCGCGCGAGAGAATCCTCACAACAAACGTGTGGTCGTCGGAGCTTTCCAAGATCGCCGCAAACGCCTTTCTGGCGCAGCGCATATCTTCTATCAACGCGCTTAGCGAGCTCTGCGAGAAGACGGGGGCGAACGTCAGCGAAGTTGCGAGGGCCGTTGGCGCCGACAGCCGCATCGGGCCGAGATTCCTCAAGGCGGGTGTCGGGTTCGGAGGATCGTGCTTCAAAAAGGACATCCTCAACCTCGTCTATATGTGCGAGAGCGAGGGGCTGACCGAAGCGGCGGATTACTGGCGCTCTGTCGTGGATATGAACGAGCACCAGAAGAACAGGTTTGTGAAGACGATGCTCAGGGCCATGTTCAACACCGTGGCCGGCAAACGCATCGCGTTGCTGGGGTTCGCTTTCAAAGCAGATACCTCGGACACGCGCGAGTCGCCGGCGATCTCGGTTGCGAAGCTCCTCGTCGAGGAACATGCGCAGGTGGTCGTGAGCGATCCGCATGCTATCGAAAACGCAAAGCGCGACCTAGCCGGTCTCGAGGAATTTGTGACATACGAGCGCGATCCGTATAAGGCGGTTGAGGGGGCGGACGCCGTGGCGGTCCTGACCGACTGGAGTGAATACAAGAACATAGACTGGCAGAAGGTATACGACCTGATGCGCAAGCCGGCGTTCGTGTTCGACGGCCGCAACTTCCTGGGGCATGCCAAACTTTACTCCATGGGTTTCCATGTCTATGCAATAGGCATCGAGCCCAAATCGCATTTTTATTGATTTTGCTTGAATCCCGCATGCTGAATGGCATACAATAATGCGCGATTGCACGGCCGTGAAAAGGCTGTGGTTCTACCCCAATAGCTCAGTTGGACAGAGCAGCTGCCTTCTAAGCAGCAGGTCGCTGGTTCGAGCCCAGCTTGGGGTGCCATTTGGCGTTGTTCGAATGTCTATGGAGCTAGCCGAAAGACTTGAGGATTTTTTCTTGATGAGCGATGTCGGCCAACAGCTCTTCGCGCCTTGCTTTTTGCTGCTCAATGATTTTCGGAGGAGCCTTCGCGACGAAAGATTCGTTGCCGAGCTTGGCGTCAACCGTGCGCAGGAAGCCTTGGAGCTTTTCGATTTCGCCCAAAATGCGTGTTTTCTCCGCTGCGACGTCGATCACTCCTTCGAGCGGTATCCCGATTGAGCCGAGCGCGCATAGTGTGAAAGGCATTCCGGCGAGTGGATCCGAGCGTAACTCGATACTGCTTGCGTGGAGCGCCGCCTTCATGTAATCAACATCGCGCCCGACGCGTGCCGCCGTTTCCGCGGACACGGCGTTTATGACGTAGGCAATCTCCTGCGACGGCGGGATGTTGGCGTCGGCGCGCAGCGCCCGGCCTGCGGTTATCATCTCGCGCTTGTTTTCGACGTAGCCGCGCACGTCTTCCGTGACGCCCCATGCGGCGTTCTCGGCTTCAGTGTATGGCTTTGGCCATGACGCGCGCATGATCGACCCATCTGCTGAGACATATCCCATCTCATGCCAGAGCTCCTCCGTGATGAACGGCATGAACGGATGTAGCAGGCGGACGGCCTTGCCAAAGACGTCAGCAAGGATGAGCATCGTCTGATGGCGGCGGGCTTCGTCCTCGCCATACAAATCTGTCTTTGCATACTCTAGATACCAGTCGCAGAAACTCGAACGGACGAAATCGTAGACAGCGAGAGCTGCATCCTGGAATCGGTATTTTTCGAGTGCGTCGGTCACTGACTCGATCGTGCGCGAGCAGGTTGCTAGTATATGGCGGTCATCGTCCTTGAGCAACGCCGGGTCTAGCTTGATCCCGTTCGCGGCGATGCCGTGCCAGTCGATATCAGGCGTTTTCCCGGCGTGCATGGACATGAACCGCGCGGCGTTCCATATCTTGGTGCCGAAGTTGCGCCCGATTTCAAACTTGTCCATGTTGACGTACAAATCAACACCGGGGGCGGTTATCTGCATGAGGCTGAAGCGCAGCGAGTCGGCGCTGTATTTGCCGATGATATCGAGCGGGTCAATTGAGTTGCCGAGGGATTTCGACATCTTGCGCCCCTGGTCATCGCGCACAACGCCGTGTATCACCACGTTGGAGAACGGAGGTTCGTCCATGAACTTGCATCCGGCCATGATCATCCGGGCGACCCAGAAGAAGATGATGTCCGGCGCGGTGACGAGGTCGGAAGTGGGGTAGTATGTTTTGAGGTCGGCGCTGTCGGGGTCGGGCCATCCAAGCGTGCTGAAAGGCCAGAGCCATGAGGAGAACCATGTGTCGAGCACGTCGGTTTCCTGCGAAAATTTTTCAGCGCTGGCGTGGCACTCCGGGCATTCAAACGGCTTTTGCGGTGCCGCCCATTCGTGCCCGCATTCGCAAGTGTAGACGGGTATGCGGTGCCCCCACCAGATTTGGCGCGAGATGCACCAGTCACGGATGTTTTCCATCCATGTGAAGAAAGTGTTTTCGTAGCGCTGCGGAGTGAACTTGACGCGTCCCGAGCGGACAGCCTCCATTGCCGGACCAGCCAGCGGTTTCATGCGCACGAACCACTGCTTCGAAAGGCGAGGCTCCACGACTGTGTGGCAGCGGTAGCAATGGCCGACGGCGTTAGTGTATGGCTCGACCTTGACGAGGTATCCGCCAGCCTCCAGATCCTTGACGATCTGCTTGCGGCATTCGAAACGGTCGAGTCCTTCGTAGCCGGATTCCCCGTTCATCGTGCCGTCGTCGTTCATGATGTTGAGCGCTGGCAGATCATGGCGCTGGGCGACGAGGAAGTCGTTCGGATCGTGCGCCGGAGTGATTTTCACAACGCCTGTGCCGAATTCGCGTTCCACGTAATCGTCCACCACTACAGGGATTTCGCGGTTCGAGAGGGGGAGTATTACCTTTGCGCCGTGAAGATGCGTATAGCGTTCGTCCTTGGGATTGACGGCGACAGCTGTGTCGCCCGGCAGAGTTTCCGGGCGCGTGGTGGCGACCTCGACGAACTCGCCGAGGCGTCCCATTACGGGGTAGCGCACATGCCATAGAGAACCCTCGTTCGCCTCGTGCTCGCTCTCGTCGTCGGCGAGCGCAGTGCCGCAGCGCGGGCACCAGTTGACTATGTAGTTGCCGCGGTAGACGAGATCCTCCTTGTAGAGGCGGCAGAACACTTCGGCGACGGCGCGGCTGAGCCCCTCGTCCATCGTGAATCGTTCGCGGGTCCAGTCGCAACTGCATCCGAGGCTGCGGAGTTGGTTGACGATAGTGCCACCGTATTTCGCACGCCATTCCCAGACTCGCTCGACGAAAGCCTCGCGGCCGAGGTCGCGGCGAGATTTGCCTTCGTTCCTGAGAGCTTTTTCGACCACGTTCTGCGTGGCGATGCCGGCGTGGTCGGTTCCAGGGACCCACAGCACGTTGCGGCCCTGCATCCTCCGCCAGCGGACGAGCACGTCCTGGATCGTGTTGTTGAGGGCGTGGCCCATGTGGAGTATGCCGGTGACGTTGGGCGGCGGGATAACGATGCAATAAGGCTCGCCATCGGCGGATGCGTTGCCGCTGAACTGCCCGGTCTTTTCCCAAAACTCATACCACTTGGCCTCAATCGCCTGAGGGTCGAAATGCTTGTCCATATTAAATCGTCAAATAGCGGAAAATCTGTTTAGTTGAAACTACAGAAAATTCCGGAAGCCGCGCGGCCGCGGCATTCCGGAAGAGGCATAGGGGAGGGCGGCTTTTTAGAAGCGCACGCCGACCATGCCGGCCAAGGTGTCGTCGTCCGAGAACATGTCGTACGAAATGGTTGCGTACGTGCTCGTCGAGAACGTCATGGTCACGCCAACGGTCATGCCAACGGTGTTGTCTGTATCCGCGTCAAGCTCGTCGGACATGAGGTATGACACAATCGGACCCGCGAAGATTCCAATCGTCTCAGGAAAGATCATCGTGTTGTTTTCAAGCTCGTTGACTATTCCGAAGGTCAGGTATCCGTCGAGCTGTCCCCATGAGTAGTCGTCGAGATCGGCATAAGAGACTTCGGCTCCTGCCGTAAGCTTGTAGTAGGACACGGTTGAGAGCAGAGTTAGTTCCTCTGACTGCAGGAGGTTGAGCCACGTTCCCGCTCCAATCAGCAAGGAGGTGTCCTGGCCATTGCCCATGCCGTACTTACGGTCCGCCTCCATGACGCCGGCGAGTCCGTAGATAGTCATCCAGCGCGTGACATCGTATCCCAGGATGGCGGCATAGCGCTTGACTTTCAATTCCATCTCAAAGTCGTTGTCGTCCTCCACAGTCCGTGTGCCGGTCGAACCGTAAGCCGCGAGATGCCAGTTCGAAAGGTCTTCGGCCAGGACAAGGTATCCCGTCCCTTTTGTGCTCTGGCTGGCAGGGGTTATGGCAAATGTGTTTGATGCGGCCAGAGCCACTGCCACCGCACATGCGATTGATGTCGTTCTTCTCATTGGTTGGTTGTCCTTATTGGTTGATTAAGACGGTCAAGTTGGTTTATAATAGGCGGCGAAACCTAAAAGCCAAATGAATGCCGTATATCCTACCCGATTCTCACAGAAACTCAAGGATTTTATTTTGAAGACATCTTTTCCCCAACCCGCCCTCCTCTTCGTGGTCTCCTTGGCAGTCCTCCCGAGTTGCTTCCAGCAATCTGCCCCTGAACGGCTGCTGACGGCGGATTCCCCAGCCCAGGCCGCTGCGATCGGCGCCGAAGTCGAGGCCATAATCGTTCCCGCCACGAATCAGCTTGATTCCTTCCCCGCCAATCTGGCGCTATTCCCGCGGCTGAAAAAGCTTTCGCTGCGCGGCCAGAAGAACCTTGGCGAGGTTCCGGCATCGCTTGGAGGCGCAAAGTCTCTGCACGCGCTCGACCTTTCGGAGACAGGCATCAAGGCGCTGCCGGAATCGGCCGCGGCCATGTCCGGACTCCGCCACCTGTACCTCACTGACAATGGCATCACGAACCTCCCTGCCGCAGTGCTGCAACTCTCGGATCTCACCTACTTAAATCTCGATCGGAACGCCATCTCGGAGCTGCCCTCCGGCGTTGGTGCCATGAAAGGCCTGAAGTGGGTCCGCCTCAACTACAATAAACTCGATTCTCTCCCCGAGGGCACCGCCGGCTGGAAGGACATCAGGCGCCTTTACCTGCGCGGCAATTCCTTCACGAACGTGCCGCCAGCCGTGCTGCGAATGACGTCGCTCGAACAGCTCGACCTCAGCAACAACAGGATAACCGCGCTGCCCGAGGAGATTGTAGATATGCCGAAACTCGAGCGCATCGACCTCAACGGCAACCCGGTTTCAAAACTCCCGGAGAACATTGGCCGGATGGAAAACCTCAAAACCCTTATGCTTTACGGAACGCAGATACCAAAGGAAGAACAAGAGCGCATACGCGAGGCGCTGCCGGACCTCGTCGACGTGCATATCGCGTTCTGACGCATCGGCGGCGAATCCCCGGATAGGGAACAAAATATGAAAATCACAGAACCCACTAGGAACAGCGGACAGGCCATGATCGAGTTTGTCGTCGGGCTCTTCGGGATAATCCTCCTGACGGCACTGGTGGTTTTCCTGGGCCAGTTGCAGATCATCGACACCGATTCCCTCACACGCGCCTCCGGCGACGCAATCGGCGATTCAATTGGGAACGCCATTGCCTCGTCGTTCACTCCTATCGAGGATTGGGACGACGGGCCCGACGGCATGGCGTACACGAAGGACGACCGCGCCGACCAAGGCAATTTCTACGGACTGCGCGCTCACATCACTTCCGCCACTGCCCCGGGTGGCGACTGGAGCGGCACGGAACGCGCGGATGGCGCCCCCATGTTTTATGACGACATCGTCAAAGTTGACACCGGAGCGCTCGCGCAATCCTCTTTCGGCTTTGTATCGTCTGACGACTCCGAATCGATCGAAGTGCCGCCCGTGCTTCAGGATATAATGGGCCTGCCGGCCGAGATCACGATCCGCAACGAAGTCTGGATGCCTAAAACGGGAGGGCTTTATTGATGAATCCAAAGAAGAGTATAATCATGGCGTGTCTCGCCCTCGCGATGCTCTTCATGCTCGCCGCAGGCGCACGCGTGTTCATGAAGTTGCCGTCCGATCCCGCGATTTTGCTCGATTCCGTGGGAGGGAAGCTTGTCTACGATTCTCCGGTCGAAATCAACGGCGCGCAAGCCCGGATTGGAGTATACGCGTTCGCAGAAAATGCCCGCGACATCGGCGCCCGTCTACTGCCACGGCTCGGCGCGGACCCTTGTGAAATGCGCGAAGGCGCGATGATCCGTCTACCGAAGTCGTACGGCAATGCGCTGCTCGTTCTAATGCCCGCCGAGGAAGAGGATCGCGCCTCTGCGCTGCTCGTGACGTCTGCCACGGATTTCGCTCTCGCGGACAAGCCAGAATGGGGCTTCCGCGACATCCCGCAGCCTCAGGGGTTCACCCCCGGATTTTCTGCGTTCAATTCTGAAACTGCGACGGGGATCTGCATTGGTCAGAGCACTTACCAGGACGCCATCGCCATGCAGCTCGTCGTGGGGGAGATGGAGGATGCCGGCTGGAATTCTGTTACCCCCGGGGCGGAACGCCTTACATCCGCTATCTTCACGCGTGGCGACGCAGTGGCAGTCGTTAGCGCCACAGCCCGTGATACTGGTTGCGGAATGCTCATTATGCGCAAGGCTGCGGAACGCTCCAGATGAAGGTGGTCGCGAGTTCGTGCCTCCTGGGCTTCAAGACCAGATACGACGGGCGCGACAAAAAACACGACTTCGGAGGAATTCCGGCAGATGTTGAATACCTGCCATTTTGCCCCGAGGTCGAAGCCGGGCTTGGCGTGCCACGCGAGCCGATCGAACTAGTGCGTATGGACGATGGCTCCATCCACGTTCTCGGCAGGCAGACGCGCGAAGATTTCACCGATCGAATCGAAGCATGCTGCCGGGCGAAAGTGGCGGAACTGAAGAGGGATGGAGTCGATTGCTTCGTGCTCAAATCTAATTCCCCGAGTTGTGGCCTTGAAAGCCCGCTTTACGACGCATGCGGCAATGTCGTCGGCACAGCCCCCGGAATCTGGGCTAGAATCGTCGCCGCCGAATTCCCCGACGTTCCTCACGGCATGCCGTGAGGCTATGGATGCGGGCTCTGGCCCCGCATGCCGTGAGGCTATCAAATGGGGCGTTCACAAGTATGCGAGTTCTTTTTCGGGATCGAGTTCGGAGAGGACGCGCGCGAGCATGCCATCGGGGTTGAGATGCCCGATCACCACGCGTTCACAATGCGCTAAGACGTACAGGTTGCACCAGACGGCGCGGCGGGCGTTGGGGGCGTCATGGCCGGTAAAGGGCGAGAGCACCAGCATACGACCTTCCTCCATGGCGGCGCGGCATCCCGCGCCGCCGCGGAAGGAGCGTTCCATGTAATCAATAGCTGGCTACCCAGTCGACAGGCCGTTTGTGTTTGAGGCATGCCCTGAGCACTGCGCGTTCCATGGTCGAGAGAAAGCCCGAGATCACAGCCTCGCCGCTTTTGACCGGCAGCCGCCCATGCGGAGTGTCCTCTCCGCGAGAGGCCAGAAAACCCACTTTAGATAGCTTGAGCAACTCCTTGTTCCCAAGGCTTTCCGGTTCTCCACATTCTTCAACCACTGAAAAATTAGCTGGATTTTGCTGTATATAACGCCTGATGTTTTCGCAGGCTGCATCATCGCGGACCCGTACCTCGTAAAAGCGGCTTTGCCACACCGAACGGCCTATTGCTCGCGAGACCGCCGCCTTGTAGGAACGCATTATTGTGGGGATGGAACCTGCCACGGGCTTTCCAAAAGACTCAAGGCGTTCTTTATGCCCGCGGAACTGCCAGTCGTCCGCCGTGAGCTGCAGCAGTCCGTGCACGTGGTTGGGCATCACCACGCACTCGTCGACGATAGCCCGGGGGAAGTGCTGTGGTATCTCATGCCAGAAGCGCGCCGCCACTTTGCCGGCTTGGTTAGGCACCATATTGCCATTCAGCACCGTGCCAAATTCGGAGCGCATCCGTTTGGTGCAGATTGTCAGGAAGTACCAGACGGGGCTGGTGAAATCCCAGCCTTGCATCCGCAGCCTCACGGCATGCCGTGAGGCTATGGATTCGGGTTCTGGGCTTGCATGCCGTGAGGCTATGGATGGGGCTATGGACCCTGGCTCTTGGAGACGCTGCTTTTTCATTACATAATCATCAATAGTGGCACGGCATGCAAAATCATCAATGGCGGCACGGGATGCCGTGCCGGCTCGCCAACCGGGTGCCGACGTTTGCGATGAGATTGCCGGCGAAGAACCAGAAGTCGTTCATGTGGAATACGCCCTTGCCAACGAATTCATGCGCGTCCCAGTAGCTGTTGGAAGGCAGGTCAGCGATCAACGCGCCCTTGGATTTGTCAATGACCGCGCCGCAGAGGTTCGTACGGCGGACGTGGCGGCGGCGCGGGTCCGTCTCGCGGTATTTGTAAAACACGGATTCGATGTTTTCAGACGCCGGGGACGGGGTTTCGTCGGTGCGCCAGTTGAGCGGGTTTATGACGTACGCGCCTGGCATGGAGTAGATCGGGTTGACGGCATCGGCCGACTGCGTGTTCCATCCGATAATCACTGAGACGTCGTCGGCGCCGCGCGCGGGCGCGATGCCGCGTCCGGCGAAGTCGGCCAGGATCTTCTTCCCGGTCATGAAGGGGAGGCCAAGTAGATACGCCGCCACAAACCCGCGGTCCGCGCGGATTTCAGGGCAGCGCTTCATCGTTTCGTACAGGTTGACTGATCCCTGGCTATGCCCGAAGAGGATGTACGGACGCCCATTGTTCCAATGCGAGAGGTAGTGGCGGAAGGCCGCCACGGCGTCGTCCATGCCAACTTGCATGAGCGGCTCGAGGCTTTTGTCGCCCCCCAGGTATTCCATGCTGCGGTGGTACTCGAGCTGGCGCACGTACGGGGCGAACTGGCGCGAGCCCTTGAACAGCTCCACTTGAGCCGTCACGAAGCCGAGCGTCTTGAGCTCCACCTTCGGATCAGACATGTCCATCAGCGGCTTGTCCGGATCGGAAACGAGCGTGGGGTAGATGTAGAAGAGGTCGTATTCGCGCCCCGCGGGGTTTGAATACGACTCGTTTACAATCCAGTTTGATGGCGCCCCGTAGTCCATCAATAAGCGGAACCGGGGTGGTAGTGCTGCTCGGCGTTGGAGGCGTCCACCACTTCCGCGGGCACGATTATGGTGCTTTGCTCGATCGCGCCGCCGCGGACGATCCCGACGGCCTCGCGCGCGGCAACGGCGATCATTTCCGGCGGGTATGTCACGGTGATGTGCACGAGCGGGTCTTTGTCCATGATGCGCTTTACAATCTCCTTGCTCCCGCCTCCACCGATTAGCACCTTTACGTCGCTGCGCTTCGATTCCTCATAGGCTTTGAGTGCGCCGATCGAGACGTCGTCGTCGCCAGTCCAGACGGCGTCGATCTTGGGGTGTTTCTGCAGGAAGTTCTCCATGAGCGATAGACCTTTTTCCGTGCTCCAGTCGGAAGAGCCCTTGTCGATTATCTTGATGCCGGGATATTGCGCCATTACCTCTTCGAAGGCCTTTACACGCTGGGTGTTGACATCGCACTGAACTCCTTCCATTATAACGATTTCGCCCTCGCCACCAAGCTCTTTCGCAATAACCTCCGCAGCCGCGCGTCCGAAGCCCGGGTTGTCGCCGACGACCGCCAGATCCTGTACCGGTTCGGCTAGATTCCGGTCGACTACGATCAGTTTGACCCCGGCATCTACTGCTTTCTTGCACACTCCCGTGAGCGGGGCAGGTTCGGAGGGCAGGATTACTAGAGCTTCGATATTCTGTACGAGGAGGTTCTCCACGCGGTCGACTTGTTCGCCAGAAGTTGCTGCGGTGGAGACGATCACCCGGATGTCGGGATTGGCGTCTTCGATTTCTTTCTTGACTTGGTTTGCGTGGTACACGACGCCGCCGGTCCAGCCGTGATCGGCGCTGGGGATCGATATGCCGATTTTGTAGATCGCTGGCGTTTCAGCGGGATTTTCGTCTTTGCGGCAGCCCGGAAGGAGGGCGGCGCAGCAAATCGCCATGGCTATAGTTGCTTGTACGGATTTCTTCATGTTGTTTTTTCCTTTCGTTGAATGAGTACGGATACAATTATTACGAGACCTTTGACGACGCCTTTCAGGTTGGCGGAGACTCCCCAGAGATCAAGGATGTTGGAGACCACTCCGAGAATCAAAATGCCCGCGAGAGTGCCGCGTAGCGTGCCGCGGCCGCCTGCCATGGAAGCGCCTCCGATTATTACTGCAGCGATAGCGTCGAGTTCGTACGACACACCAGCGTTTGAGCTGCTGATTGAGCCCAGGCGCGCTAGAAACAGAAACGAGCAGATGCCGATGCAGAAGCCTGGTATTATGTATGCGGCGAGCTTGACGGAGTCGGCACGTATCCCGGCGAAACGCGCCACGCGTTCGCTTGAGCCGAGAGCGCAGACGTGGCGCCCGAAGACGGTCCTGGAGAGGATTAGCTCAAAGAGCATGGTGAGCAGCAGCATTATGACTGCTGGGAGCGGGACGCCCAGCACCTCCGCGCCACCGGCTGCATTGAGGGAGGCGTTGGCGACGGAAAGTGTGCCTGAATCCGCCAGGAAAAGCGCCATTGAGCGGAAGATCGACAATGTTCCGAGCGTGGCTATGAACGGCGGGAGTCTGCCGTAAACTACGATCAACGCGTTGGCGGCGGCGCCGAGGAGCGATGCCACCATGGCGACGACTGCTCCGATTAGCACGCCCGCGGCGTCCGGAGACAACCCGGTGGCGGCCGCAAACGGTGCGGACCAGTTCTGCATCGCAGCCGCGGCGGACACGCCTGCCAGTGCGAAGAGCGAGCCCACGGAAAGGTCGATGCCTCCGGCGATGATCACGAACGTCATCCCCAGCGCTATGATGCCGCTATATGAGACTTGTCGCGAGATGTTAAGCAAGTTCGAAGCGGAGAAGAACACATTGCTAGTGAGGGAGCATACCAGCATCAATGTGGCAAGCGCCAAATATGGGCCGGAGATCGCCGAGGCAGCCTTTTTTAGTTTTGCGGTTGTCAATTGCATGTTATTTGATTCCAGTGGCAAGGTACATTATTTCTTCTTCAGTGAGTTCATCGCCTTGGAGTTCTCCCGCGAGTTCGCCACCGCGCATGACGAGTGCGCGCGAGCAGTTGCCAATGACTTCTTCGAGGTCTGATGATATCAGGATGCACGACATGCCATCCGCGGCCAGGGATTGCATGAAGCCGTAGATTTCGGCGCGGGCTCCCACGTCCACGCCGCGCGTTGGTTCGTCGAAGATGAAAACGCGCGGCTTGACGTCGAGCCCCTTCGCGATTGCGACCTTTTGCTGATTGCCGCCGCTGAGTGTGTTCACGGGCGCGTTGATGCCCGGGGTTCTTGTGTGGAACTCCTCAACGTAGCGTTTTGCGGTGGCCTCGCATTGTTTGCGGTCGATGACTCCGTGTTTCGCATAAGAGGGCAGGGATGCCAAAACCGTGTTGTCTGTTACTGAGCTTTTGAGAAGCAGTGCCGTGCCCTGGCGGTCCTCCGAAAGATATGAAATACCGGCGCGATGCGCATCGTGCATTGAACGGATGCGGCGCGGCTCGCCGCCGATCCGGATTGTCCCGGAGGTTTTGCCGCGCATCCCGCATATTGTTTCCGCAAGTTCGGTGCGCCCCGCGCCCGCCAGGCCTGTCAGACCCAGAATTTCGCCCCTGTTCAGCGAGAAAGACACGTCGCGCACCTTATTCCCCGCCGAAACGTTTTCGATTTCCATAATCGGTTCTGCATTGGACGACACGGTTGTTCTGCCTGGGAAAAGGGAATCGAGGCTCCTGCCTGCCATTAGCCGCGCCACTTCTTGTGGGGTGACGCCTCCGGCGGGGCCGTGGAAAACTATATCGCCGTCGCGCATGACGCAAATCTCGTCGCAGATTTCGGGCAACTCGTAGAGCCGGTGTGTGATGTAGATCACCGAGCCTCCGCCATCGCGGAACCGGCGCAGGAGAGTGAATAGGACGTCCGTTTCATCGCGGTTGAGCACAGTTGTGGGCTCGTCCATGATTATGACGGAGGATGGGAAGACGGTTGACTTTGCGAGTTCGACCATTTGTCTGCGCGCGACGTTCAGACCGGCGACCTCGTCCTCTGGGTGTACGTCGCTCTCGAGTTTCGCCAGGGCTTCTGCGCTTCGTCGGATCATCTCCTTCTTGTCGAGGAGACCGTGGCGGTGGAGTTCACGTCCGAGGAACAGGTTCTCGTAAACCTTCATTTCCGGTATGAGCATGAACTCCTGTGGCACCATGGCGACAACGCCGTTGCGCTCGATCCGTCCCGCCTCGTGTTTAAGGTGTCCCGCGACACACTTCGCGAGCGTCGACTTTCCTGCGCCGTTGCCGCCCGCGAGTCCGAGAATCGAGTTGCTTTTTATTGTGAGCGACACGCCGTTCAGCACGCGCACGGAGCCGAACGATTTTTCAAGATCCGTTATTTCCACGGCGTTTCCCGGTGTGTTGTTTGCGCGTGCTTCCACTGTTAAAGCTTTTTGTTTGATTAAATATCGTCTGTATTGTACTATAGCGCCTTTGTTTTGCCAAATGGGCGAGTAACTCAGCTGGTTAGAGTATCTGGTTTACACCCAGACTGTCGCGGGTTCGAGTCCTGCCTCGCCCACCATTCCGGCATCTCACATGTCGCGTCTCAACCACTCCGGCACGTATTTTCGGGCATCCTTCAACTCTTCGGAATTCAATTCGGTTTTAGGATCTAGTTTTTCCAGCAGAAGGTGGAAACGTCTTCCGTGGTTCATGTGCAAAGTGTGGCAGAGTTCATGGATTGCCACGTGCCGCAGCAAGTGCGGAGGCAGGAACATGAGATGCGCGCTGAGGGATATCGTGCCGCTGTTGGAGCGGCTTCCCCAGAGGGTGCGTTGGAAGCCTATTCGGATCAGGCTTGGGCGGCGCACCCCGATTTTGTCGGCGGCGCGGTTGATGTAGCCGGGCAAAAATGCCTTCGCCTCCATGCGGATCCATTCGCGGAGAGCGTCCTCGACAGCCTCTCGGGGCGGATCGGAGGGATCGGCGCAATATATGGCGATGGAGCGCGAGTGTGATTGCGGCGATGGCGCAACTATCTGGATGTATCCGGCCAGCACTTTCGCTTTAGAATAGTGCACCGCCACTGTTTTATCGATGGCGGCAAGCGTGATCCTTCTTATGGGCGGGGGTGTGCAGGCGTCCGCGAACAACGGCAGGCCGGAATATGCGCCGTGTGGCAGCGTGGGGACTCTGCCACATACTTTGATTAGGTTCTTGATGGCCCATTCGCGGTTCGCCTCGACGAACTTCTCCGCCTCGGAGCGCTTGCGGCCTACGGGTAGTGTCACCTCGAGACCCGACTCCTTTACAACTATCCTCATGCGCTTGGCGCGCTTGCTTTGGCGGAGAGTGAAGGGGATTTTTTCGGGGATCTCGATGGCGCTTGTCGACATGTTTCGTTGCTGTTCCGTTCCTCTATATTATCCTGCAGTAGAGTTCCGCTCCCTTTACCATGTCGAAGAGTTCGATCACGTCCCGGTTCGATAGCCGGAGGCAGCCATGCGAGGCGGGTTTGCCGAGTAGCTGTTCCTGATTTGTGCCGTGGATGTAGATGTGGCGCGAGTGCGAGTCGATTTTGTTGTCGCCGGCATTGACCCCCGGCTCTAGGCCGGTTAGCCACAGTATACGGGAGAGGACGTAGTCTCCGTCGATTTCGTTCCTCCATTCTTGCGGCTGCAGCACCTTCCCAGTGGGACTCCGGGATACGAAATGTGTTCCCGGGGCGGCATTGTCTCCCAAGCGCTCTTTGACCTTGTGCCAGCCGAGCGGGGTCTTGTTCGAATCAGCCTGGAATCCGTTGCCGAACTTCGACGACGACATTGGATACTCGCGCAGGATCCCTTTGGAGCCGACAATAATCGCTTTTTGCGTGTACGTGTCGGCTATCATGAGAAAACCCTCTTCGGGGAGGCCCATTTCGCGAGCGGTCGAGAACTCAAATGCGGCGTCTTTTTCCATGGTGGATTTATCGTCGGATGTGGGCGCGGCCGCAGGCGCGGGCGTCCGTGTTTGTTCGTTTATGGCGGATGACTCCGTTGCGGCCGGGGAATCGTTTGAGCACCCGGAAAGGGCGGGGTAAACGAGCGCTGCCGCGATCAGCATGATGGCCGGCGCCGGGTGGCGTTTCCTTTGTGTCATTTAGTCCAAGGGGATGCGAGTCCGAACGCTGTGAGTTTTTCCTCGAACTCCCGTAGTTCGCGGCCTGGCTGGCCTTTTGGCATCAGCCCGTTTTCGACGGCGAGTTTCATCGCTGTCCCGGCTTCGCCGCGCGCGATAAGGCCGAGGAGGGCGGTTTCGACACGCGAAAGGTTTTGCGACTCGAGGCGGTAGTCGGTGAACGCGCCCCATGCGATCGGAACCCATTTGGCGATGATTTCGTTGCCTATGGTGCATGCATATTCGCGAATCTCATACTGCGCCGCGGCTTCCATACGCAGCGACAGGAAGTGGAACAGGTTGTGCAAGTCGCACTTCCAGTAGGCCTCGGTGTAAGTGGCCAGGGGGAGGTCCTTGCGTGCCTGCTCGCGCGCGACGCCCGCGTCCAGTCTGTGCTGGTACACCTCGCGGCATTTCTCGTGCAGCGCTTTTTCCTGCGCGGTGAGTTCCGCCCCGAGGGTTGCGTCGAGGGCGGCTCCGCTTCCCTGGCGGTTGGTGGATGATTGGGCGCGCCATTCATCGGCATCGGTCGAGCGCGCCGAGTCTATGGCGATGGAGTAGCGTGTGGAATATTCGTTAATGTTGGCGGTGCGGTGGCGGACCCATTGCCGCCATATATCCATTGGAACGCGCACATGGAATTTGATTTCACACATTTCGAACGGGGTGGTGTGGCGGTGGCGCATGAGGTAGCGGATCAGGTGTTTGTCGTCCGTCCCTTTTTTGGTCCCGTCGCCGTAAGAGACGCGGGCGGCCTGCACAATGGAGAGGTCAGAGCCCATGTAATCTACGGCGCGTACGAACCCGTCGTCCAGCACCTTGAACTGCTTCCCGAGGATTGCGTCCAGTTCCGGCACCGAGGCCCTCTCAAGAGGGGCGGCGTTTTCTTCTTTTAAAGACATTATGGGTGTTTTCCTTTGGTTTAATTAAAAGGCGGGCGTCCATTAGGCGGACGCCCGCCCTTGGCGGTTCTTCGGCGGCGCGGTCTGCCCGGCGACCGCCGTTTTCTGTGTCCTACATGATCTTGCCGGGCCATCCTATGTTGGGGCCGCCTGTGAAGGAGGAGAAGGCTGTCAGCGAGCGGTCAGGCCCGCAAGCCTGCGCCATGTACATCAGTATAAGCGCAACGATCACCAGGCAGGCGGCAATTGCGAGAATTGGGAATACGGGGTTCGTCTTCTCGACCGGCGCCGCGTTCTGGAATGCCGAGAACGCGGAGATATTCTCGTCGCCCGCCGACGATTCCTGCGGGGCAGCGCCTGCGGCAATGGTTGCGCCGGCTTCGGCCTTGTCCTTTTTAAGGACGAGGGTTTTCCTTTTTCTTATGGTTGGCGCTTCAGCGAGCTCCGGTTCATTTGGCAGGTTGATGACGGCGGTCTTGCTCTTGTCGGGCTGCGCGCCGAGGCGCAGCGTGCGTCGGCGGGTCATCTCCGCTTCATCGGCGGCGGCGCTGAGATTGCCGGTTATTTTGCCGACCGGCACGTGCCCTGTGGCTCCCGACGGGCTTTTCGGGCGCAACGGGGTTTCCGCGAACGCAGCGTCGAGCGAAATCCTGGAAGTCTTGGACTTGGCCGCGGATTCCGACGTCTGCGACGACGAGGGTTTGATGCTTGTCGGTTGTATGCTTGTGGGCTGCAACGGCTTGAGCGGTGCGCCGGCAGCAGGTGCCTGGGGCGGTTTTGCCGACTGCGAGAGAGGCGGCTGCGTTGGCGTGACGGGCTTCAGGCGGATCGTGGTCGTTGTTGGCTCGGACTCCAATGGCTTTCCGGCGGGGGTTTCCGGGTGTATGGTTGGCGATTCGATCTTCGCCGTCTTGTCGGGCGTTTCTCCAGGTCTCCTCAAAGCAGGTTCCTCCGACGCCAAAGCCAAGGGCTCCGCCGAGGACGGCGCCTTCGGTTTAATCGTTATCGGCTTGATCCCTATTGGACGCTGTGGTTTGTTGTCTTCCGATGGAGGCCGTGGTTTGTTTTCGTCTGCCATAATATCTCTCCGTTCTTCCCTTTATTGCCGTTCTTCCGTTTATTGCCCGTGCGTGGCGTGTGGTGCTCAATTGTTAGACTGCCAAAACCTCCGCCTCTTTGGCTTTCAATGCGGCGTCGATTTTTTCGATTGTCTTGTCGGTGATTTTCTGGATGCGATCCAGCATCTGATGCTGTTCGTCCTCTGAAATGGTTGAATCCTTCTGCAGGGCTTTGCATGCCTCGTTGGCGTCGCGGCGCACATTTCGCGCGGAAATCTTGGCGTCCTCCGCCATTCTGCTTGCGACCTTGGTCATTTCCTTGCGGCGTTCCTCGCTGAGCTCGGGGATCGGGACGCGCACGACGCGGCCGTCGCTGACGGGCGTGACGCCGATATTCGCCCCGAGGATGGCACGCTCGATTTCGCCAAGGACCGTCGGGTCATAAGGCGAGATCACCAGCAGACGAGCCTCCGGCGTGGATATGTTGGCGAGGTCGCGGATGCGCGTCGGAGCGCCGTAATATGTCACTTGGATGTTCTCGACTAGCGCCGGCGAGGCCTTTCCAGTGCGAATCCCCGAAAGCTGCGTTTCGAGCGCCCGAATAGCGCCGTCCATCTTTTCCTGTGTTTCTTTAAGTAAAGTATCAGTCATGGTGTTGCTCGATTTTTAATGGTTGTCTAAGCTGGGAGTTCCAAAGAGGCATAGTTTCGGGTTTTCCAGGCCGTTTGTCAAGCCATCACTAACGTTCCGACTTTCTCGCCGGCGACGGCTTTTTCCAGGCTTCCTTCCTGGAAGAAGTCCAGCACCAGTATGGGGATGTTGTTCTCCATGCACAGTGCAAAAGCGGCGGAGTCCATCACGCGTATGGACTTCGAAAGCGCCTCTTTGTATGTCAAAGTGGAAAAACGCGTTGCCTCGGGGTGTTTTACGGGGTCCGCCGTGTAGATCCCGTCCACCTTCGTTGCCTTTACAAGCACATCGGCTCCGATTTCGCTGGCCCGCAGGGCGGCAGCCGTGTCGGTGCTGAAATACGGGTTGCCGGTGCCAGCGGCGAATATTACAACGCGGCCTTTTTCCAGGTGGCGCATGGCCTTGCGGAAAATGAACGGCTCGGCCACTTCCTGCATGCCTATGGCGGTCTGGACGCGCGTCTGCACGCCGAGCCCTTCGAGTGAGTTTTGCAACGCGATGGCGTCTCCCAGCTTCTCGCCGAGAGCGCCCCTGAAGATGTTGCCTCCACCAAGCACCACCGCCACGTCGGCACCCATTTCACGCAGATTTTTTATCTTTGTCGACATCTGCGCGATCACACTGGGGTCGATGCATTGTGCGGTTTCGCGGTTCAACAAAACTTCTCCGCTCAGTTTCAACAGGATTCTACGGTATTTCAAGCTCAAAAGTCACCCTCTCGCGGTTTGCGTGTTCATGGGAAAACTTCCCATTCAAATTTGCACGTATTCAATCAGAAAAAAGACATTTTGTAAAGCTGTATTTTCGAATAAAACTTGCTTGTGGGAGGGATTTCGGATACTTTCTACCACCGGCAATCGATATGAACTCAGGATGGACATACAGGGATAAAATTTTCGCCGAAGAAGCGGGGTTGACGGCGATTTCTTTCTATGTCGACCGGTACCGCCATTCCGATGAGACGGAGTGGCGTCGGCGTATGGAACGAGGCGAGATTCTCCGCAGCGGAGCGCTCCTTTTGCCAGAGAACCTCCTTTGCGCCGGCGACGAGCTCGAATGGAACCGTCCGCCTTGGGAGGAGCCGCCGATTCCGACTGAAATCCCGGTTCTATATGAGGATGAAGCGGTGCTCGCGGTCGATAAACCGTCAGGGCTCCCCGTGCTTCCGAATGGCGTTTATCTGGAGAACACACTGGTAAACTTGTTGCACGGCCATCTTGGAGTGGACGGCCTTCCTCCCGCTCCAGCACACCGGCTTGGACGCGGTACTTCGGGGCTGATTCTGCTGGCTAGGACTAAGCACGCGAGGGGGCATCTCTGCGCACAGTTCCGCCGCACGACGTCGAGCTATGGCGGCGAAACGCTGCGCAAAATCTACCGTGCAATAACGGCGGACGTGCCGGGGTTGTCCGGCACGATCGAGGTCCGCCAGCCCATAGGTCTTGTGCCCCACGCACGGCTGGGAGGCGTCCATGCGGCGTCGCCAAACGGGCGTCCGTCATGCAGCATTTGTCGCGTGTTGGCGCGCCGCGACGGTCGAATGCTGTGGGAGGTCGAAATAGTGACGGGGCGACCGAACCAGATCCGCATCCATCTTGCGTCAATCGGCGCGCCCCTGCTGGGAGATCCGTTCTACGGGCCTGAAGGGCTGCCGCTGCCAGGCACCAACGCACTTCCCGGCGATGTTGGCTACACTCTTCGCTCCTGCTATTTGCGGTTTGAGCATCCGGATACGGGAAAGCCGATTGAAATCAATGCGCCACTCACTGCGGAGCTGATGTGAACAAGGGAAATGAAAAATGGCGCGAAATCGCCGACGAGGTGGCTTCCGCCGTGATAAAGGCGCTTCCAGCGGATGTCCGCGGAAAACTAGGCAATGTGAGCGTTACGCTTGAGGATCGTCCGTCGGAAGAGGAGGTTCTTGACGAAGATGAGTATTACGAATTGCTTGGACTTTTCACAGGCCCGACATTCGCCGAGGAATTGGCTTCAGTTGACGCGATGCCCCCGTCGATCCGTCTTTTCGTCGAAAACATCAAGGATATCGCTCGTCACGATGTGCCGGGCTTCCGCAGGGAAGTGCGTAAAACGCTGTTGCATGAAATCGGCCATTATCTGGGGTTGGAGGAGGGTGAACTCGAAGCACGAGGACTTTAAGGTGGGTGCAATCTCCTCGTGGACTTTCCCCAGAATTCTTTTTTGGTTTTCAACGATCTGCCCATTGGGAGCGGGTTTCATGCTGAAACGGGGTGGCTGAAAAGTGAAAAAGTGG
>JALHHX010000197.1 GCA_022837245.1 Lentisphaerota bacterium | reverse complement strand
CACGTGGTTCACGGCTACGGCCTCCTGTTGAAATAAAATTCGGCATGGTAAAGCAAGTTGTCGTGATAGACCGCCGGCGGAGGCTGGCCGCTTGAGATGAGCGTGATGCGGTAGCGGGCTGGCATTGGGCTTGGCGATGCATCTTCGATTTTCACCACGCGCGCTATAAATTGCGGGGGGAGGGCGAGTGCGCCGCCGCTGCCGGTTTTGGCCTTTGACTCCTCCCGCCAGAAGTAGCGGAATTTGGCGGCGTTTCCCGCATCGACGCCGGAATTGGAAAAAATCTCCGCCGTGGCTATCGACACGCCGGACTCCGCTTGCTGTATGGTCCCGAGGGTGCCATCGATGCCTTTCATCGCCTTTGCGCAGAATCTCCCTATATTGTCCCATTCGCCCACGCTCTCGATCCGCCTGACGTTCTCGGCGACCGTTTCGAAAAACGAATTGGCGAACGTGGCCTGCGCCATATCCTCCTGCGCCATTACGCCCTGCCTCAGACCGAGTGGAAAGTATGAAATCATAGCCAACAGGCCGCCAGCGGCGACGAGTATCGCCAAATTCACCTCGATAAGGGAAAATGCGTCTTTGGCTGTTTTTTTCTTTTTCATCGTATTCCACTCCGTCATCACATTAATTGTCCGTAATCGTTATTTTGCCGTCCTCACGGACTTCCACGACAATTCTTCTGGCGGGGTTGTTCTCCTCCTCTATGCCAAGCTTCATCTTGCTGCCACCGGCGCCGCCTTCGGGCTCGAAATACACCGACTCGCCTTTCACGAACTCGCCGTCTTTATTTTCATCCAGCGTGTACAGATCGCGAGCGAAGACGTAGCCTTCCGGAAGCGCCTGCTCCATGAACAGCGCAACGCCGTATTCGCTGCCCGCTTCGAAGGAACCGGCGGGAGGCTTAACCGCTATGACGGAGCCGTCTTTGGCAAGCGTGCTGTCCGTGCCGATAATTCCGAACATCAAATATCCGCTTGTCCCGTCACCCCATGCCGGGTACTGCATTATGGCGACTTCGCTTTTGTCAAAATCGAACACGTACGACGAGCTGATAGCTCCATCGCCGCCCCCGCTCTGCCGCACCCTTTCGAAGGTCAGCGCCTCCCCGACATCCGCATCCTTGTCGCGCACCCACAACGCGGGGCCCACAGGATCATCTTCCCTGTTGTAGGGAGGGCGTTCATCACCTCTAAGTCCCTTCCATTCCGGTGCCCAGGGGGCGTCGGCTATGACGCCTGTTTTGCGGCACAGGATGTATTTGTTCACGCCGGTTATCCAGAGATACGTTCTATCTCCGTCCACGCTGGCATGCTGCCGGCACAGCGTGAGCGCGTTGCGCAGCGCCCTCGGGCCCGCATTTTTGGCGATTGCGTTCATTATGCCGTTGTAGCTCCCCACCACGACGAGCGACATCACCACTATTATGCCCATCACGGCGATCAGCTCGAGCAGCGTGAAGCCGCTCCTGCGCGGGCCCGCGCGCCCGCCTTGTGTTTTTATCTTCTGCGTTTTATACATTCAAAAGCTCCTTCGTCTCCCGCCTTCACGGCTTGACGCTGACCGTGTTGTTGAGCAGGTCGAAACTCACCGTGAAAGGCTTCAGCGCCCGTTCCGTCCCATCCTTGCCCTGGATCTGCACCTCTGTCCAATACACCAGCGGTCGCTTGTCCGCACGCTGTTTTACGCCCTCTATGCCCTCCACGACGTGTTTGAACCTCGCGGCGGCGTACGCCGGAAAACCCGACGGCGGCTCGGCCGTGGTGAGGTGGTTGGCGGTCTCGATGTAATCCTTCTTCGCCCCGCCGTAGTCCACATTAAGAAGCAGGTTGAACACCTTGTCATTGTCGTCCCGGTATGTCACGGTGTATTTGACGTCGCCGACTCTGCCCGAAATCCCCTCGCCTGCGGGCAGCGGCCATTTTTTCTGGTCGTGCCAGTATTCCACTATTGCGTTTTGCAGCAACTGGGCCTCCATGGCAGCGCTTTTTTCCGAGGCGACCTTGAAAGATTTCAGGATCGCCGGGGCGAGGAGTCCAATCAGGGTCGCGAGGACTGCCACCACCAGAAGCATTTCAACCAATGTGAAGCCGCTGTTCACGCCGTCTTTGAGTTTCGTTTTTTTCATTTCAGATTCCTTTCCTCTTTGCCGGTGGACGCGTGACTACCACGAAGTGAGCACCTTGCTTTTTCCCTTTCCCTTTTCGTCATAGTCGGCATAAACCCAGGCAACCACCGATTTACGCAGGACAAGCGGCTCGCCTTTGGAATCAAGCGCGGCCAGCCCCAGCTCTTCCTTTAAGTCCGTCAAATCAATGCGGTTGTCTCCATCCATATCCAGTATCACCCGGACTGTCGCGGCCTTCAGGATCGAATTGAGCGGATCCGTCTCCGCGTCCCTCTCCGCCGCCGGTCCCAGGTGGCGTTCCGCCCACGGCGCCACAATCCCCCATTTCTGCTGGAGCGACGAGCGGCCGAAGCGCGTGTCCTTCGGCCAGGAGTTGATGCTGCTCCATCCGTAATCCCTGGAGTCGTGTTCTTTGTTGTAGAGCTTGAGATCGTAGCCACTTAGTTCATGCTCTTTCTTCCACCAGTTCAGAACACCCGCCATTTTGGTGTCCATCGAGAACATCAAGTCGCCGCCGACCTTTTTTTCGTCCGATGCGTACTCGGATATAAGCTCCTTCGATGGGAAGCGTCTGTTGTCGATCAGCAGCGAACTCCACGCCGCCGCCGTCTGGGAACACAGGTCGCGGCCGCGCGTCTCCCAAGCCCTCTCCCTGACAAGAGTGAGAGCCGGAAAGAGCAACGCGATCAGGATGCCGATGACGGCTATAACCACCAGCATCTCGATGAGCGTGAACCCGCCCCGGCGGTTTCCTTCAGTGTTTTTATCCATGCCGTCGCGCCCCCCTTATTCCTGCCCTGCCACGATGTCGTCAGGCGTCCCTGACTCACCGTCGGGTCCGACAGACCATATTTTGAAAGAGTTGTACGGTGGGTGCGACTGGTACATCAGTTCCCTTTCCCACGCGTCTCTGATCGTAATGTACATGTTCACATAAGGGTTAACGCCGGTATATGTTCTTATTTCCCGCAACGGCCCCCTGGCGACGCCGTAGCCCGTCGTTTTGCCTTTGGCGTCTATACTGCCTCCGAGATGCTGCACCATGCGGCGGGAAGCCGCGAAGTCCCTCCGGGAGTCCTTGATCTGGCCACCCTCGCGCTCATTGTATTTGGACCATTGGTTTATCGTTTGTTTCTTGTCGTAACCCGGTGCATTTTCGTTGTCAGGATCCGCATCATAATCCCTTGCGGACTTGGAGTCCTGCGTTCCGAGAAAACCGGGGGGGGGGCTCTTGCCCGCATGGCCCTTTATACGCGGGAAAATGAACGACGTCAGGCCGAAGGTGTACAGTATGCCACC
>JALHHX010000196.1 GCA_022837245.1 Lentisphaerota bacterium | reverse complement strand
ACTACTGGATGCTCTACAACGAGACTTCATACCAGTCGGAATGGTCGCAGAGCGCGATACGGGATATCGAGGGCAGGGTCAAGGGCGGCGGAGGGGATTTCCGCCAATCGACTTTCCCTGACGTCGGGCACGACGCATGGAGCAAGGCGTGGCGCGAGGACGGCGTGTGGGAATGGATGTTCAGCAAGACTGCGGACGGAAAGCCCGCAGGGTCGGCGTCCGGGCCCCGCCCGGTCGCGCCGAAGGGCGCAGTTGGCGCTTTTCTGGAAGATGTAGTCTGCACGGCGAGCAAGCCGGGCATGGACGATGGCCACGGGCCGGAACGCGCTGCGGATGGGCTTGATGCCACATGCTACGTGTCGGCGGAGCCCATGGGGCGCGGCGACTGGTGGATGATAGAATTCGCCGAGCCTGTAAAGAGCCGGATAACGGTGCGGTCCGGCACACGCGACGGGCAGGGGCGTCTCAGCTCCGGGCGTGTAGAGGTCTCGCGGGATGGACGGTTGTGGAGCCGGGCCGGCGGATTCTCGCGCCGTACCGGCGACTGCTCATTTATCCAGCGCTCGGAGATACGCTTCCTGCGGGTGCTGCCGGAGTCCGTGAAGCCCGAAACACTCACCCTGCGCGAAATCACGGTCAAGCCTCAATGAGCCAAAACCAAAACGGGGGGTTGACAATCCTCACGAAATATGCGAAGGTGCGGTTGTTCGTATTAGGTCTTTCATGGTGCCGCGCAAAAGGCGAATAGTTGAGATAGAGGAACAACAGAATAGGATATGAAAGCAACCAGACTTGCCAACAGCGGGCGGCGTGATTTCCCCGCTTGTGCAACGCCCCGGACTCAAGCCCACAGGCGCGACGGCGCGGGGGGCAAGTGCCTCTCATGTTGCGATTCTGCCTTGCGGCTTTGCTTGGATTGCTGGCGGATTGGGCTTTGGCGGCGTCGTCAAACAACGGCTATGTCGAAGTCCGTTCGGATACGCCCGGCGTCGTCCGGCGTCGTGCCTGTCGGAATGGATTTCCACATCACGACGACAAACGTACCCGACACGTTCAAGGCGACCGTCACGGTCTCCCCCGTCTCGGGCTGGGATCTTCGCAGCCCGGATCCCGCCACCTTTCAAATGGCCGTTGGCGGCCGTGCGGGCTATGAAGTCCGCAATCAAAGCAACGAGGAGGACGAAGCCAGCGGCGACATTTTCCTCTTCAAAGTTGATGTCGAGATCGCCGGCGTTGGCGAGGACAAAGAGGAGACGGAAGGGGCTTTTGCCGTCTACGCCGACTGCAGTCAGGGCTATTCCGATCCAGTCTGCGTGGCGGCGATGAAGCCCGTCAAGATTCGCTGTCTGCCCGACAAACGCCCTGAAGATGAAATGATCGTTCTCGCCTTCCCGTCCGGCCATTTGCTCGAGAAGGTCGAGGGAGCCTATCAGGCGGCGCAATCGTCCTACAAGGCCAATGAAATCGGCGGCAAGTCGTTTTGGCTCCACGGGCACGCAGCGTCCGGGGCGGTGCGCGATTACGAGATCAAGGCGGAACATAATATCAACCGCAGCAAGGATGAGGCAAAATATTCGGTTCTAAAAACAGACTCCGTTGAAGCCTATTGTGGCAAGTTCGGAGCGAGCGGCTCCTTCGGGGCGAACCCGGAAATCTTCCCGGGAGGGCAGACTGATTTCGGCAAACCGGATCAGCCGCCGCCGTATTGGTGGCTGCCGGGAACATATGCGAATCCGTCATCCAAAGTGCTAAAGGTGTTCTTCAAGTACATTAAGGGCTCGAACGACGAGCCGGAACCATTCGATATCGACTTGAAGGCGAACATCCTACCTGACACCATTTCAGACGACGCGCTGAACATCTCCTGGTACAAATGGGCCGGGCCGTCTTCTTCCGGCTCGTTTGATAAGACCGACGAGCGCGAAGTCAAATTCCAGAATCCCACGAAGGGTGGCCTGTACAAGTTCCGAATGGAGATGAATCCGGGTGGTTTCATCATAGCCAGTGATGCTTGGGTGCTCTTGCCGAAAGCGGGAGGTGAGATTTCATCTTGGATGGCGTCGGAAGTTCCATCGTTGGTGACCCGTGCGTCGAACTGGGAGACGGATGTCAGAGCTGTGGCTGTCGCGCACAGACTCGATGAGGATGAGTTTGTGGAAACGGCGTGGAAAGCCATCGCAACCTGTGACTTCGATTATCAGGGCATCGTCGGTGACCCGACCAAACGGTATTCGTTCACAGATGCAGACCGTCCGGCTGGACATATGTCAGATCCAGATATACCGGGGATGGCGGGAAAGAAAGGGAACGGCGATTGGGATGAGCCGTCATATGCCACGCTCGCGGGCATCGTGATCCATCGTGCGAAGATCAATAATGCCATGTACGCCGTATGGGGGCGTGAGCTTGGGTACACTGAGTTCGAGCTCAAAGGTGGCGCGTTTTGGAACGCTATGGGGCGCGGTCTTTGGGACGATTCCACATCTCAGAATGCTGTTGAGTTGGGAAGCGATCTTTACGATGCGCATTCAAGCGGCGGAAGCCTGTCCGCAATCCTTACAAAGACACGAGCCAAGGACATTCAATCTCCGGATTCGCCGTCAGGCTTGAACGACGTGAATTTGTGGCCCGATACGACGCCGGTCTCTTCTGGCTTCTTGCTTCCGACGATGCCCACGGATTATGACAGCCTCGATGAAGGGGAAAACGAAATGCCCCGAGGCCGTTTGTTTCAGGAGAATTTGCCATGAGAAAAAATAGAACCAGCTTGTCGATTCTGTTGACTGTGTTTCTGTCGTCCCTTGCCATTGCTGCCGAAACGAATCCGCCTTCATCCGCAACCATCTATCAGACCCTTGAGCAGTTTTGGAGCAACCACCAGTACCGTCAACTGGCCGCGTACATCGATACTCTTGAACGTTCATACAGTGACTATGTCCCTGTTCAAATCGCCCGCGCGATCTACAGCCACAAATACGGCGCTCAAGTTGAGGATGCGATCGATCGCCTCCGCGCGCTTCGTTCCAGATTGCAGCGAGACATCGCTGCTGCATCCCCAGTGTTTATGGACATGCTCGACTCCCGAATCCGCAGGTACGAAAAAATGAAGCAGTTCTATGTTCAACAGGGGATATCTCCCGAGCAGCGCTTGGTTGATAGAGATCCACTGAAGACGACCGACTTCAAACATAGCGAACACTGGGGCGATGAGATGCTATTCTTCAATGCGCCGGAAGTGCTCCTGTCGGAACATGGCGTTGCGCCTGTGCATCCCGAGGAAGCTGCAAAGCCTGATCCAAAGTTGCACCAAAAGGATGCCCAGGAACTCATGCAATCGGTTGGTGACAACAAAACAACAATGCCTCTGCGAAGGGCTGCGGCGAAGGCATTGGCCGAGAAGCGTGCCTCCACGGGGGGGCTCAAGGAACTAGCTCGCGGTCTGGACGAAGCCAATAT
>JALHHX010000195.1 GCA_022837245.1 Lentisphaerota bacterium | reverse complement strand
GAAGTTGGGGGCTATAAAGTCCACCATCAACTGTGGCTCCTCGGTGAAAGCGTAGAGATCGCGCCATGCGCCTTTGCGGAAGTCCATCAGAACCCACCCAAGAAAAGGGTCTTTACGAAACTTGTAGTTCTCACCGAACTGGGTTTGCTCCACACCTTCCTCTAGCTTCACCGGCTCGCGCGGACAACTCTGGCCAATGCCCACATCGCACACCATGCGCCCGCCCTCCGTCTGAACGAGGAGCACACGGTGGCGGCGCATTGGTATTGTGGTTTCGTCCCGGAGAAATCTGGCAGCCACGTCGGTCACTTCGTAACCCAGCTCGCGAAGAAGAGCCCCGAATGCCCCATTCAACTCGAAGCAGAGTCCTCCCATCCTACGCGACACGATTTTCTCAAAAAGGGCACCGGGTTCCAACGACGTGGGCGTCCCCCGGATAATGTCTAGGTTTTCGTAGGGCACGGTCGTGCAGTGGGCGAACTGGAGATTTCTCAAAAACTTTGAATCAGGTTTTTCACGCATATGCGGTTCTAACCCGATTCGTTCAAAGTAGGCTTCTATGTTTATTTGCTGCTTGTTCAAAACAACGTAAATTTATAGGAAGACAAACGAAAATGTCAACGCCAAAGTATAATTTAATATTATCTGGCCACCGAACTCATTGACTATAGAAAGATCATATGATATAGTCACGGTTTGCAGGCAGGGGTAATCTGCCAATAATAAAGGGACCACAAAATGACCCAGAAAAAATCAGCCACGTTGAAAAACGTTTCGCTCGAAATTTCTCCAAAACCGATGTTCCAAAAGGACGACGAGTTTATCCTGGAACTTTTCCGCAGCGTTTTCAAACAATGGTATTCGCTCACGAAGGAGGCGGAGACGGTGTCGCTGCTATGGTGGCTAAGCGACGGCACGGACATTCTGGTGTACAACCGAGACATGGACGCGCCTATCGAGTGGATGTTCTGGCAAGGCTTCGCACATCCCACCTATCACGTCCCAATCGAGAAAGATCCCAAGCGCGATTCGATTACCGCGACGCCCTACATATACAGACCGGACGCCATCACGTTGACGGCCGCAGACGTTAAACGAATAGTCGCCCTCATTCGCCGGGCCGGCATGGAGATCACCGGCAAACGAATACGCGTGGGGCTGCCGTTCGACCCCGGCTGCGAATTCTCGAACCATCCGTTCCGATACCGCGACCATCCCGAGCTGCTGATGGGCGACAGAATGAAATGCATCGACTGCACAGCTGCTCTCCACGCAGATCCACGCCCCTTCGCTGGCTTCCCCGATGGCGTCAAGGAAGGTACTAGGTTCGGTCGGTTTTTCGGAAGGCAGGTCGGCATCTATTTGCGCGACATGGACGTGGACTATATCTGGCTCTCCAACAGCTTTGGTTTCGGACGCAGTCCGTACGCCACAGGCGGCGTGGGGCAGTTTTTCGATGGCCTCGAATATCACCCGGAGGGCAACGCAAAAGTGAGTGCGGACATACTCGATTTCTGGCGGATGTTCCGCGAGGAGATCGGCGACCTGGAGGTCGAATGCCGAGGCACGGATTTCTCGCTTGGCCTCAATCTCGTCAACCACGCCACTCCGTACCTAGGCATGTTCTCGCCGGAAGTCGGAGTCGCGCCACCGCCCAACACGCCATGGCCAGCGCTCACGTTCAACCACGGAATAGCGCTTGCCGGCTATATGAGTCAAATAGCAGCAGCACCAGGCGACACGCTGCCAATGCGCTTCTACACGGTGGATCCGTGGTTCTGCAATTCGCCGTGGTTCGACCGGTGGAACCGCCGTCCCCACGATATTTACCTCACGGGGGCAGTGTCGCGCATCTGGAAAGACGGCTCAGTTCTGGCGTTCAATGACGTCAAGTTCCTCAGCCTCGATTCTTCCTGGGGCGAAACGCCCGACCAGATACCCGACGAGGTCATCCCGCACATAAAGCGCGCCGTGAACTTCCGTCCAGATGCGCCTGCTCCCGTGCTTTGGGTCTATCCTGTGCACGAATACCACGAGTACACGTTCGAGCGCCAGGAGCGCATCGGCGAAGTCATGGCAGGCGACCTGCTGATACAACACGCCATAAACTGCGGACTCCCCCTGTCTGGCGTGATAAATACTGACGCCTTTGTCGATACAACGGCAAACGCGCCCCGCCGTTACATCGGATCCGTGCTTGTGACGCCCGTTCCCGATCCAGGCAGCAGGTGGGCCGCCGCAATCGAGGCGCACCTGAAAGCCGGAGGCATGGCGCTCCTGTATGGTCCGGCCGATCACGCCGACTACAAATGGCTGGAAATGCTGGGACTGGAAATCACGGATCCAATATCCGGCGACGTACCGCTTTCTATTGAGAAAGACCCTGATATTTATTCTAATGAAGCGCCCGCATCGACATTGCGCCACGAACCGGCACACAACGGCGGCGGCATGCGCGAAACCCTGCGGCAGAGTGCGGAATCTGCCACACGCATCTTGGCACGTGCCTCCATAAGTGGCAAGGAGCGCGTGGCGTCGCTTGTGCGCGCCGCGCCGGAATGGAACGGAGGCAAACTCGCATGGGTGCGCGGAACGACGTCTGTGACCGTCGATGGCGTTCGGGGCCGCAACCTCTCAACGCAGAATCCCGCTGAGTATTATCCATGCGAGAATTTGCTGCGGCATGCACTGGCGGAACTCGGCTGGAGCGTGGTGGTTGAGCGCACGTCTCCCGGACGCGAATCGGTGCACTTGATGGTATCGCGCAACCGCAACGGTTTCGTGTTCGCCGGATTTTCACCCCTGACAGAAGCCGTGTTCCGCCTGAAGACGCCCCTCGGCGCCCCTGTTTTCGCCTCACGCGATTTCAATCTGATTGACGGGGCAACCCGCTGGCCTGTATGGCATTGGTTCCATGAAGAATGCCGCGTTTTTATCGACCAGGGGGACGGACGTATATCTATGAAGCCTATTCCCGCGAAGCATCCGCTGTACCGCCGCCGCTGGTTGCTCGAAGGACTTGAAAACGCCACCGTGCGTTTCTTCCCCGAAACTGGCTGCGAAGGACACACTGACGTGCTGTTGAATACCGACCAGCGTTACTTCATTCTCGGCGACGATTACGAATCAACTTGGATCGATTCACCACACGGGCGTTATCTCGAAATGCGCAAAATAACTGGCGCCGTCTCTTTTGCCTGGGCTAATGACGATGACGTAGAGCCGGTCAAACCACGCTCGTCAGATCGGTGGCAGAATCTGCACTCCGCCACCGCAGGAGGAAGCTACAGAACAATTGGCCTAGCGGACGATTAAGATCGTCTCGGCAGGTGGGACGACGGTTATAAACAACGCCGTGCCCGGCTGCGAGCGGGGGGGGGCCGGCGCTTGCGCCTGCGTTTGGCGCGCCGCCGTTGGCTGCGTCCGCGTAGATGTGCTTGTAGACCGTCTCCTTGCAGACGTGCGCACGCCCTTTCAGACGCGCACGTCCGCAAATGATATCGGGCGTCCAGCCCTGACGGAGCTTCCCCTCGGCATACTTGCGGACGGCTTCGGTGAAGCGCCGGGGCCCGGGCCGCTTCGCCCGTTCCTCGGCAAGCGCCTGCGCCTGCGCCTGCTTTGGCCGATAGCCGCGCCGACTCGGGTTGCGCTTGATCCCGCGGCTGATCGAGCTTGGATTGCGGCTGAGCCGCCGGGCGATCTCGTTGTTGCCGATTCCTGCTTGCCTCCACTGGTGGATTAGTCCACGCTTTTGACTTGTCACCCGGTTGCATGTCACTTTGCTTCCTTACTTGTTTGCTCACAAGAAGGAAGTGTACATAACCGCGTGACCTATTCAAAGCCCAGGTGTTGCGATAGCTGGTAGCCTGTGCGAAGCGAAACAAGCGCAGGAAAATCCGGGCATGGCGCCAGCGCGGACACCCGCAATCCGCGCTCTGCGCTTGTTTCGCTTGCTCAGCCTGCCTCTCTGTGCCATAATGGGC
>JALHHX010000194.1 GCA_022837245.1 Lentisphaerota bacterium | reverse complement strand
GGCCTGTTTTGTTTGGTAGCGTTCGCGCCCTTCCCTCTGGCGCTCCTGCTGCTCTTGTCTTTCGCGGCGCTCGCGCTCTTCTTTTTGCCGTCGCTGCTGTTCGGCCTGTTCCTTGGCTCTTTGCTCTTGTATCCGGCGGGCGTCTTTCAGATGGCGCATGGCGTCGCGCTGCATGCTCACCATGTCGGCGCGGTTGTACAGGGTGGCGCCGAGGCGTGAATCTCGGCGCTTTTCCCGCTGCTGGCGCAATTCCTGCCGGTATTCTTCAACGGTTGGGATGATAAGGGCCGGACAGTCGCGGCGCACGGTTTCAATGGCGTCGCGCATGCTCGGGGCAACCAAGTATCCGTATATTTTCTCATCGAGGCGGTGAGCAAAACCCCTTGCATCAACGGCAGCGTAACGCCCTTTGCCGTCCTCCGCCAGGCAGAACCCGCGATTGTTAAGCCCCATCATAAAATCAAGGCCGTCCGATGAACCTTTGCACGCAGCGCGAATTTCCTCGACGCACTTCGCATTGTATGCCTTGCGGGTTTCTTCAAGCTCCCGCTGTGCTTGCGCTGATTGGGCGTTGAGTTTGTCCCGTTGCTGGTTGCGGGCATTGATTTGGCGGTTGATGCCGCCGCGCTCGCTGCTGACGCCTTGCCGCTCAAAGTCCGTCGCGGTCGGGCCTACGTGGGTTGTGGGCTCACGGTCAACGCCCTGCGCTTCAAGGGTCCGGTGATCGATGTGGGCCTCGTGCCCGAAGCGTTCAAGGTAGCGGTTGGCGATATGCTCCCATCTTTCGCGCCATTCCTGCAGGTGACCCTTGCCGTTGTACTCCCTCATTTTTTGAGCAAACCCTTCAGGGCCTATATGGCGCATGGTCAAGAGAATGTGCGCGTGATGATTTCGTTGATCGCCTTCAGGGCTCGGGGCGTGAATGGCAACATCGGCAATCATGCCGTGCCGGACAAAGTTTTCCCGCACAAAATCCTTGACCAGCCATTCACGCTGCTGGTCGGTCAATTCGTGCGGCAACGCTATTTCGATCTCACGGGCAAGCTGTGAGTTAACCCGCTTTTCCGACTTCTCGACGGCTGACCATAGGGCTTGCCGGTTTTGGGCGATTTCATCCACCCATTCCGGCGCGGATCGCGGCACAAAAATGCCTGAAAAGACAACCTCGCCTTTATAGCGGTAGTCGTGCCGTTCGCCGGTGTTCTCGTTGTTCAAGAGGTCGTGTGCGTTATAGGCCGCTTTGGCGACGGCGCTTTGTCCTTTGCCGCGTGACACAATCCTAGCGTTAAGGTGGAAGATTGCCACAAACGCCCCTTTGCTGTGCCGGTCCTTCTTTTCCCTAATGTCCCTCTTGGTGTTTCTTGAAAATCATGCTTGCCGGATGGCAAGCGCCGGTGATGGCCTTGGCATCTGCCGGAAGGCAGACCGCACGACAAACGAAGTTTGTATAAGTGCGCCCTAGCGGGAATGCTCCGGCTCATCAATAACGCGAATCACTTTTATTGTACCTGTGTTTGAAAAATCCGGGACAATTATTTGCCTTGTGATGTAAAAGACACAATCGAAGGGGGATAAACACTATGTCAACTTTAGAAAGAATGAAGGCTCTGGCAGACCGAAAGGCGAAAATCGACGCACAGCTTGCGCAGCTTAAAAGACGCCAAGCGGCAAATCAGCGTAAAGAAGACACCCGCCTAAAGGTGTTGATTGGAGCGGCGGTCCTCGCGGATTTGAAGCTTAACCCGCAAACAGGCGTTTTCATGCAAGAGGTATTACAACGCGCGATTGTGACGGAACGGGACCGCCAATTTTTACGCGCTAAAGGCTGGCTGCCGGAGGAAAAAAGCGCCGGGCAATAGGAAAAAGAAAGGGGGATATGAAACCTTCATTGTTAGGAAGTGCGCAATGGAATAGCGGCGATGGATGGGCGGTCACGGAACTGCTGGACGGTAACAAGCTTTTGGTCGGTGGTCCTGTGGACGGGGACACGTGGGAATGGAAGAAAGACAGGATTTTAGGAAACCTGCCGGTTCGCCATTTTCTTTCGATAGCGCCCACACGCTCCGGCAAGGGCGTATCGCTGCTTATACCCAATCTTTTGACCTATGCCGGTTCGGCCATGGTCATTGACCCAAAGGGTGAAAACGCTTGGATCACGGCGGAATATCGGCGCACGGGTTTGAACCAGAAAACCATAATCCTTGACCCTTGGGGTGAAGTGAACCGGCGCTATGGTGAGAAGGCCGGGGAACTGGAAACGATTTCCCGCTTTAATCCGCTTTCCATCCTTGATCCGGCATCCGAACACTACGCGGATGATATAGCGTACCTCGCGGATGCGCTCATCATCAACCAAGGAAAAGACCCTCATTGGGATGACAGCGCCCGGGAACTGGTCGCCGGTCTCATTGCGTATGTCGTTGAAAGCCCAAAATACCGTAACGTGGCCTCACTTGTGCTTGTGCGTCTGCTTCTGAGCAAGCCCGCTGCCGAGATGGCGGAAATAGCGCAAGAGGCGCAAGGTTTCGGGCATGAAAGCGTTGCCGGGCGAAAACTCGGGCGTTTTGTGACCGACAGCCGGGAAATTGCCTCGATCATTTCAACGGCGTTGACGCAAACGGCTTTTCTGGATAGCGCGACGCTCGGGCAAAACCTCAAGCATTCGGATTTCAGCTTTGACGATCTGGTAAACGGACGGGCAACAATCTACCTCGTTTTGCCGGTCGATAAGCTGCAAACCTATGGCCGGTGGCTTCGGCTCATGGTGTCGATTGGCATTCGCACAGTGGCGCGAAACACGCGGAAACTGCCCGTGCCCGTTCTTTTCATGCTCGATGAGTTTGGCACGATTGGCCGTTTGTCGGCGGTGGCGCAGGCTTACGGACTTATGGCAGGCCTTCAAATGGTGCTTTGGGCTTTTGTTCAAGACTTGGTGCAACTGAAGCGCGACTATCCCGAAGATTGGGAAACGTTCATCGGCAATAGCGAAGCCGTAACCTTCATGGGCGTGATGGATCAATTCACGGCGGAATATCTGTCAAAATTGCTTGGCACGAAAACCGTCGAGCGGATCAGCGAATCGACGTCGGAACGGCGAAAAGACGGCTTTCTGATAAAGGGCGATCCCGGCTATACGCAAATGACGGATCAAATGTACAGCCGCCCGCTTTTGGAACCGGCTGAAATTCGCGCCATTACCCGGCACACCGGCGTCATGGTTGGCCGTTATTATCCTTATCTCTTTCAGCCTGTGAAATATCACACGGAAACATTCTTATTGGGGCGGGCGCGTCCCGATCCGCATTTTCCCGCCATGGTGGAAGCCAAAAAGAAAGTGCAGATAGAAAACCTCGTTGCCAGAGTTCTTCCCGATAAAGAGGCGGTCCATGAGGCGCTTGAAAAGCAAGGTTACAGGTTCAAGGAAAAGAGTGTTTTTAACGTTCTCGCCAAACTTACGATAGTCGCGCCGGATGACAGCGAAAAGAGCTTTTCGAGTGAGGAAGACCTATTGACAATCGCCCGCCAGCAAATGGCCGAATGGATCACGATGTCAAGCACGGGGAAGGCCTTCGCGGAAAAAGCCGCGAACGAA
>JALHHX010000193.1 GCA_022837245.1 Lentisphaerota bacterium | reverse complement strand
GCGCTTCACCCCGTATGACGGCTCTGCACCGCTGATGCAGTGCCTCTGATAATTCACTGTTTAAGAGGAGATATGTTGTATGTCGAAGGCTAACGAACTGGAGAATAGCGGCGCGGCCGCGATAGGTGTCAGAACGCGCGCGCTGGAAGAATATTTGGATCGGACCGTCTCAGAGGGTTTGAACGCCGGTGGCGTGATCGCGGTCGGCACGCCAGATGGCACAAAACTGTTGAAACCTTTCGGATGGATGGACGCCGCGCATTCCGTCCGCATGCCCGCCGACGCCATTTTCGATTTGGCCAGCGTGACGAAAGTTGTCGGCACAACCACAGCACTTGCAATATGCATGGAACGCGGGTTGCTTGATCCCGATGCGCCGTTCACGGCCTATCTGCCGGATTACAGAGGAACGTTGATAGAACCCGTAACTATCCGGGATCTCTCGCGGCATATTTCCGGTTTCCCAAATGAGAAGCCATACGACGTTGTCGGCGAGGTGGTAGAGCGTATACTCGATTTCAGCCCTGTTCGTCCTGTCGGCGAAATGTACGAATACTCCTGCGGGAACTACATAATGCTGGGTGTGATCGCGGAGCGGTTACTAGGCACTGACTTGAATACTATTTGCGTCAATAACGTTTTCAGTCCTCTTGAGATGACTGACACACGCTGGGCACCACTGCCCGATCCCGATCCCTCGCGCGTGATCCGCTACTACGAGTCTGGCACATTCGGCATTGCCAGCGATCCTCCCGCACGCAACGCGAACCATCCTGTTGGGAACGCCGGACTGTTTTCCACGGTTGAAGACATTGCGGTTTTTTGCCGAATGATTCTGGCTCGCGGGGTACATAATGGGCGGCGGATACTCTCTGAGAACGTCATTGACTTCCTCGGAACCCGTCCCGACACACGTTCACCTGTGGCCTTCGGATGGCGAGTGGACTCCACCTACAAAGCCCCCTCGCTTTCAAACCGCACACTCAGCCACACTGGCTGGACTGGTAATACGGTGTGGATCGATCCGGAGAAGCAGTTATACGTCGTAGTCCTAACATACCGCAGCACCGGCGACCACGACAAGGCACAGGAAGTAAGGATAAACATTGCGGATCTCGCTGTGAAATGCTGCCAGTAGTCAGGGAGCACGTTTTCCCGGTGAGTGTCACGGTGCCTTTTTCTTCTTTTCTCGAAATGAGCTATTAGTCTATAATGCCGCCTTCAATTTAACCATATCAAACAAGGGACTGGATTTTTATGCCGAAGGCAAGCGAGCTGGGTAAGGGCGATGTTGTGGCAATAGATGGCGAACCGCACATGTTGGAAGATCTGAGAAAGAGCACGCCGAGCGCTCGGGGCGCGGCGAGCATCTACCATATGAGGTTCAGAAATCTCGTCACCAAGAATAAAGTTGACCACAACGTGAAGGGTGATGAAATGTATCCGCCAATCGACTTTGAAAAGCGTCCCGTTCAGTTTCTCTTCACGGACAAGGGAGAGTTCACTTTTATGGATGAGGAAGACTTCTCGCAGTTTGTGCTGCTCAAAGAGGATATTGAGGAGCAGGAGTCTTTTCTTGTTGAAGGGATGGAGAACATAAACGCGCTGATTTCAGACGGAAAAGTGCTGGCAATAGAGCTGCCGCCGTCGGTGAACCTGAAAATCACGGAATGCGACCCCTCGATGAAGGCCGCAAGTGCTACTGCGCGTCAGAAAAACGCGATTCTCGAGACAGGTCTTCGCATCCTAGTGCCTGAGTATATAGAAAGCGGGGAGATCGTGCGCGTTGACACGCGCACCGGCAAATATATGTCGCGCGCCTAGCGGAAACCGCCTAGCGGAAACCCGAATACATTCTTGCGGGAATTCGGCTGGGAAGGTATACTACTCCGGCATGTCTTCTTTTTCAAACCAATCATCACTGGCGCAGACGCTTATAGTGCCATCACGTGTAAAAGGCGCGCCAGTTCGCGTCCGAAAGACGGTGTTGCTAGTGACAGCCGGTTCGCTCCAGGGGAAGGAGTTCCCAGTGGACAAGGACGTGTTTTCCATTGGCACTGGGAAGAATGTTGATTTGAAGCTGGAAGACCCATCCGTTTCGCGCCGCCACTGCGAAATAAGGGTGGACGAACATGGGTATACAATAGTGGATATGAACAGCACGAACGGCACGTTCGTCAACGGAGTCCGTATTTCCAGTGCGTTCCTCAATCCAGGCGCGGAGCTGCAACTCGGCGGCACGAATCTTGTGTTTTCTCCCTTGCAGGAGGCAAGAGAACTGCAGTTGAGCCCATCGGACAGCTTCGGCTCCGTCGTCGGGAGCAGCCTCGCCATGCGCCGCATTTTCTACATCGTTGAGACATATTCGCCCACCGACGCATCGATCATGTTGACCGGTGAGACGGGGACGGGCAAGGAGATTGTGGCGGAGGAGATCCACCGCCACAGCGCGCGTGCCGACAAACCGTTTGTGGTCATCGACTGCGCCGCGCTTGCCAAGGACCTAATCGAGAGCGAGCTGTTCGGCCACGTCAAGGGCGCGTTCACAGGCGCGGCGTCGGACCGCCCCGGCGCTTTTGAGTACGCGAATGGAGGCACTGTGTTCCTGGACGAAGTGGGCGACCTCGCCTCCGAGTTGCAGCCAAAGCTCCTCCGCGTGCTCGAGAAGCGTGAAATCCGCCGGGTTGGCACAAACGCCGTCAAGAAAATCGACGTGCGAATAATTTGCGCCACAAACCGCGATATGGATCTGGAAGTTTCGGAGGGACGCTTCCGGGAAGACCTTTTTTACAGGCTTGCCGTGGTCAACATCGAGCTGCCTCCACTGCGCAAGCGCAAGGAGGATATCCCGCTTCTGGCGCGCAAGTTTGTGGCTGATCTGCATGGGGTGGACGCGCTCGACGAAATCGCCGAATTCGACGCCGCAATGGAGGCCCTGCGCCGTCACGAGTGGCCCGGCAACGTGCGCGAGCTCCGCAACTTGATTGACCGCGCATTCTACAGTCCTTCTCGCCCGATCGACCTCACGGCAGCTCTCGACTCCGGCGGGATCGGACGGTCTGCGCAGCTCTTATCTGTGTCAGTCCCGCTTGATGCCGCCTCCGCTGTCGGCAACCGCCCGTTCAAGGAGGAGAAGGCCGAGCTGGTTGATGAGTTTGAGCGAAAGTACATTATGAAGCTGCTGAAGCGCAACGACGGCAACATTTCGAAGTCGGCGCGCGAGGCCGATATCGAGCGGGCGTACCTGCAAAGGCTGATAAAAAAATACGGGATCGACGTCAACGGCAAGTGAGATTATCCGGATGCGGGCGTTTCGGGCACCGGCCTCCAGGCAACTTTTATCGGTGATGAAATTCGATCATATCCTTAAAAAATGGCGCGCTCGGTGGAAGGGTGGGGACTCTGCCACGGAAGGCGGCGGCGGGATACCCGAAACACAGCGGATAGGCTTGTGGGGCGAGCAGATAGCGGTAAAGGCACTCTGCGACGACGGCTACAAAATCCTCGGCAAGCGTGTGCGGATGCGGCGCGATGAAATAGACATAGTCGTTGAGGTCAAAACACGCCGAGCCGATTGGTTCGGCGGTGGCAAGGCAGCGCTTGACAAGCGCAAGCGCCATGCTCTTTGCAGGGCGGCTGCTAAGTACATGCAGCGGCTCCCGAAGAAACCATTTAGATTCGATTTGATAGAGGTGGTGGGCGATATGGGGTCTGGAGCGCCACCAGTGGTCAGGCATTTTAAAAACGCGTTCCCTATGGAACTCAGGTACGTGCCCAACGGATTGCACAAGAAAAACTTCTAAAAGAATACTATGAAAAACAAGTTTTACATAGGATGCCATTTATCATCGTCCGGCGGATATACTGGAATGGCGCGCGACGCGCTCTCAATCGGCGCCAACGTGTTCCAGTACTTCACCCGCAACCCCCGCGGCGGCGCGGCGAAGGAGATGGATCCCGCCGACGTGGCGGAGTACATAGAGATCGCAAAGAAAAACGACTTCGGCCCGCCGCTGGCGCACGCGTCGTACACGATCAACCCATGTTCGAAGGATTTGCGTGTGAGGGAATTCGCGCTGGAGACGATGGCGGACGATATGGAGCGCCTACAGCTTGTCCCCGGGGCGATGTACAACTTCCACCCCGGCAGCCATGTGGGTCAGGGTGTTGACGATGGCATAACGCTGATCTGCGGCGTATTGAACGCGATACTTAAACCTGAGCACAAAACGCTGGTGCTGCTCGAAACGATGTCGGGCAAGGGTTCGGAGGTGGGGTCTAGGTTCGAGGAGTTGGCTCGCATAATCGACGGAGTGGAATTGAAGGATAAAATGGGCGTTTGCATGGATACATGCCACATGTCCGATGCTGGATACGATATAATCGGCGATCTAGACGGCGTGCTCGACGAATTTAATCAAATTGTTGGTCTGTACAGGCTCAAGGCCATGCATGTTAACGACAGCAAAAATCCCCCTGCCTCGCACAAAGACAGGCATGAAAAGCTGGGCGAGGGGACTCTTGGGATCGAACTCCTATCGAGTGTCATTAACCATCCCAAGCTGTGCCACCTTCCGTTTTACCTTGAGACGCCCAACGAGCTCGACGGTTACGCTGCGGAGATAGCGCTGCTGAAAAACCTGCGCAAGCAGGAGTGTGGCTAAGTGGTGTGTCGCCATAAATCAGCAAAAGGAGGCTGGCCTTTGGCGCTTAACCTCACAGGCCTTCGACCAGACAAAAAAACGGCGGCCAGCGTGACAACGCCTACCGCCGATTTTGGGACTCTTTTAGCGCTGCTCTAGCTTATTTGGACACTTTGGCGTCTTTAGTGTCTATGGGTACCTTTGTACCGCATTTGGGGCATGTGACTTCGGTCACGGCTTTCTTGGCCGCGCCTGCGGTCATGGGGATGTAGCCGATTTCCTCAACCATTTCCGAGCCCTCTCGGTGAACATGTAGAGTTCGCGGCTGATCGGATATTTTTTGTTGAATACAGTCTCAACCGAGGGTTTGATGCCGTTGACTTCGAGTACCTTAATGGTGTTGTCCACGAACCCAAGGCCCACGTATCCGATGGCGCCTGCGGTCGTCTGCACGCGCTGGCGTACGGCGCCGTTGCTGCCCGTGTACTCGGCGCTGGACACGACCTTGTTGTCTTTGCCCACGACGATTTCCGAGAAGGTCTCGTAAGTGCCGCTGTTTGTGTCGCGGCTTATGACGACTATGTTCTTGTCGAACCCGCCGGCTTCCTTCCAGTTGGTTATCTTACCTGTGTAGATGTCCCGGATCTGTTCGATTGTCAGACCTTTGACCTTGTTGGATGGGTGGATGACGACGGGGAGCGCATCGAGCGCGCAGACGTGTTTCACGGGGTTTACGCCTTTGACCTCCATGGCCTCCTTTTCTGAGCTCTTCAGATCGCGTGAGAGCGTCGCGATGTCGCACGTTCCGTTTAGAAGCGCTTTGGCACCGTTGCCGCTACCTGATTCGCTGACCGTGATATTGATATCGCTGTCTTGGCCCATCATGTATTCCGCGAAAGCCTTCGCTATCGGCCCCACAGTGGTGGATCCGTCCAGAGTGAGTTTCTGTTCAGCCGCGTCCGCGACTAGCATTATGCCTGCCGCCGCTGCAGCCGTGAGTGCTGTCTTGCTGATTGATTTGATCATTGTGTTTGCCCTTTGTTGATTTGTTGTAGCCCGCCTTTTGCTGGGTTGCCGTGTATTCAAACATATAGCCGCTAGGTTGTTATAAACATCATGTTAGATATTTGTTAAAAACACCCTGCATCAGACTGTCTACAAATTCCGTTGCCAGACCGAATCAGGCGTCGGGGAACTTGAGGGTGAAGCAGGTTGTCTCGCCGCGCTTGCTTGTGACAGACACGGTGCCGGCATGGAGCCGCATTATGTGTTTCACAATCGAAAGGCCGAGGCCGGTTCCGCCGCCTTCGCGTGTTCGACCTTTATCGATGCGGTAGAAGCGCTCGAAGATGCGCTCAAGTTGCTCCGCCGGTATGCCGGTGCCGTGGTCGGTTACTTTAATCTCGACCGTCCCGTCACCTGGCTTCGATGCAGCGATCTCAATTTTGTCGCTGTTCGCGGTAACTCCGTATTTGAGAGCATTTTCGACGAGGTTCACGAGCGCCTGCTCCATAAGCCCCTGGTACATCGGAGCCTTTAGGTCGTAGGTGCAATCTACGGAGAGCTTGACGTTTTCCATGCCGACTCGCTCGCCGCAGAGTTCAACGGCGTTATCGATAATTTGCCTGATTGAGACGACGGTTTTCTGCTCGATTGCCGTGCCCTCGGAGTCGTCCAGGCTCGCCAGCATGAGAAGGTCGTTAATTATGGTCTCCATGTGTTTGGCTTGGCGCAGTATGATCGCGGAATAGCGGGTGATCTTTCCGTGTTCCTCTTGCGAGGTGCGCCCCAGAAGCTCCGCGAAACCGCTGATCGAGGTGACGGGCGTGCGCAGTTCGTGCGCCACGTTGCCGACGAAGTCCTGTCTGACGGTTTCGAGCCTGCGCACTGTCGTCATGTCCGATATTAGCAGGAGAACGCCTGAGACGTTGCCGCTGGAGTCAGACATCGGGGTGGCGAAAACGTCCATAATCTTCTTGCCTGCAACGCCCTGCTTGAATTCCCCTCGCACAGCGTCCTTGGTCTTCATGGTGTCATAGACGATTTTGATGAGTTCGAGATCCTGAATCTTCGCTGTCTTAAGGTTGGGAGTAGGCAGCGCGGAGGTGAATCCCATCATGTGCGCCGCCGCTTCGTTGT
>JALHHX010000018.1:22607-41337 GCA_022837245.1 Lentisphaerota bacterium | reverse complement strand
GAGTCAAGCAAGCACAACATCTCCGGGAGACAGCAGAAGAACTGGTGCGCGAGGCGGCATCGGAGTCAACGGGCAGCCTTGTAGGCGTGGAGGCGGAAATGGCAGAGCTAGACAAATCGCTGGCGGTCAAGCTGACCGAAGCGGTGTCGCTGCGCGCCGGCGAAGAGTCGGAGGGCATCACCGCCTCCCTTTGCGGCGCGCTTGCGCGACGCTGGTGGGGTCCCGTCGGGCTTTACATCGGGCTCTGGCGCAGGCTTGTTGATTTCAGGTCGCCTCTCTCAGTGCTGCGTCTGCTGAACCCGGCGACATTGGCGGCGACCATCGCGCGTTCGGCGAAAATCGCGCGCGATCCGGAAAAATACGACAGGGAATTGAGCCAATCGCTTGGTGAAGGCATGTCCGGCGTGGACTGCACGTCCGCCCAGCGCGCATTTCTGGAAAGATGGCCATCCATTGCGGACAGCCTTGTCGCAGCGGGCTTTGACGACTCTGTGCGCGACGCCGCCCATACAGATGATCTCGCACCGGCGCTGGGCCGCTCGCAAGCTGCGTGGGGCGAGGCGATCAAATCAGCCGTGCGCAAAGAAGCAGATAGGCTGAGCCATCCGCTTTTCATCTGGTTGTTGAACCTGCCGGTGATTGTGGCGGCGGTGTGGATCGGCGTCCTCGTGTCGGGTAATTGGTATCTCGCGACAGTGCAATTCGACCCTGGCAAATATCTATCAGGCAATTTCTTCGGCCATTCCATCCTGCTGTTGCTATTCTGGTGGCTTCTGCCCTCATGGCTCCTGCAGATTCGTGTCAACAGCGCGGTGAAGAAAATCCCCGCCCGCGCAATCAAACTCGCAGAACCAGTGTCCGTCTCCGCCGGCCGTAGCATAGCCGGGGAAGTATCACTGCTCCGCCGTCTGTCTTCCAGTTTCTCTTAGGTATCAAGCCTTCGCTAACGGACCATCGTCAGGCCGCGTTCCGGCGTCCATCTCCAGTTCGTCGATTACCGCACCATCAAGCAACGCCAGGTTACCTTTGCCAGAAACGCGCCAAGCTGTCATGTGCAAGTAAGTTGAATTGCAAGTAAAAAGGCTCCGCTTTCATTGCGGTTGGGTTTGCGCTATAATGCGCGACAAGTAATCGACTTAGAGAAAACAGGATGCCCCCACCGCCACTACATATAACAAGTTCGTCGAACCCAAAAGTCAAGGAAATCGTGCGCCTGCGGCAGCGTTCGCACCGCGACGAGGCTAGCGCCCTCTTGGTTGAGGGTTATCGCGAAATCAAGCGCGCGCTCGACAACGACTATGCGCCACGTCAAATCGTCACTTGCGCCGATTTTTTCATGGGCTCACATGAGCAACTTCTCATTGACCGTTGTACTGAGCGCGGCGCAACACACATAACCTGCACCCCGCCAGTATTCGAGAAGATATCCGCACGCGACCGCCCCGATGGCCTTATCGTAATTGGCCCGCAAATCCATATTGCACTCTCAGACCTTAAGCTACCGCCTAATGCTCTCGTCGTGGTGGCGGAAGGCATTGAAAAGCCCGGCAATCTCGGAACGATCCTCCGTTCCGCCGATTCCGCGGGCGCCGCGGCCGTAATCGTATGCGACCACTGCACCGACATCCAAAACCCCAACGTCGTACGAGCAAGTATAGGTACGCTTTTCTCGCTACCAGTTGTAGATACCACCACAGAGGAAGCTTTAAAGTTCCTCGTCGAGCGTGGGTTTACCATTCTTGCTTCCACTCCGCACGCTGACAAGCTGCACACGGACTACGACCTTTCGGGTAACACGGCCATTGCCGTCGGCGCCGAGCAGTATGGGTTGAGCGATGCTTGGCTCCGCTCTCCGAACACCGTCACAGTGCGCATCCCAATGCTCGGCCAGTGCGACTCCCTCAATGTGGCATCAGCCACGACAATCCTGCTATACGAATCTGTTCGGCAGCGTGTTGCTAAAGACCGATCAATCGTGCCGCCCCCTCATGAACACGAACACGGCGGGGACGATCCGCACGAGGACTAAACACTCTATAAACAATAACACCATTACAGGTTATCGGAAACATGAAAGACAATATCGAGACTAAGTTTGTGTCGGGGAAACCCGTTTGGTTGAAGGGGCGCAGCAAGGAAAAGAACGTGTTCGTGGGCTTCCGCGTCCAGGTGCACGGAGAGGATGCGGCCAACGCGGTCGTGCGGCTGACGGCTTCTTCAATATACAGGATTTTTCTGAATGGCGAGTTTCTCGGCTACGGTCCAGCGAGAGGACCGCACGGGTACGCGCGCGTCGACGAATGGAGCCTGAAGGGTAAATGCAAGCCTGGCGTTAACACGATCGCCGTCGAGGTGGCGGGGTACAACGTCAACAGCTACTATTTGCTCGACCAGCCGGACCAGCCGGCGTTTCTACAGGCGGAGGTGATGGCAGGCGCACGTGTGCTTGCATCGACGGGCGGAAACGGTGCACAGTTCGAAGCGCAGGCTCTGGAACATCGCATGCAGAAAGTTCAGCGCTACAGCTTCCAGCGGCCATTTTCGGAGGTCTACCGCATGGCGCCCAGCTGCGACGCGTGGCGCGACGGCGGGGCTTTCAACGCGCAGGAGCTTGAGACTGTGGATCAGCTTAGGCTTCTCGCCCGTTGCACACCGTATCCTGAGTTCAACATATTGCACCCCCTGACCGCGCGCTTAAAGGGCACGGTTGAGTTCAACCCCGACAAGCCCGTATGGGCCGACCGCACGATAAAACACATCGGGCCCAAGCTCGGAGGATATCTGGAGAGTGAGCTGGAAGACATCCCGTTCTACCGAGTGCAGAGACTGGAACCGACCACGAAGGTGGCGGTCAAAAAACCGTTGCGGGAAGGCGATCGCCTTGAAATGGCTGATGGCGACTTCCGAACACTGGAGTTCGCGAGGAACAACGCGGGCTTCCTCGGAGCGACGGTCAAATGCTACGCTCCAATTCGTCTATATTTTGCTTTCGACGAGCTCCTTATAGACGACGATGTAAGCACCACGCGCTACTGCTGCGCGAACGTTGTCACATACGATCTGACGGAACCGGGCGTCTATAACCTCGAGACTTTCGAACCATACGAGCTCAAGTATTTTAAGGTGATCGTCGAGCACGGCGCGTGCGAAATATCCAACATATACTTCCGCGAGTACGTGAACCCGACGGCGGAACGAGCATCATTCGAATCTTCTGACAAGGCGCTCGACGCCATCTTCGACGCCGCGCGAGAGACGTTCAAGCAGAACTCTGTCGACACCTTCACGGACTGCGCAGGACGCGAGCGCGCCGGCTGGCTTTGCGACAGCTTTTACATCGGGCGCGTGTCGGCGGATCTTTGCGGCTCTGCGGATATGGAGCACGTGTTTTTCGAGAACTTCCTGCTGCCCGAAAAGTTCGAGCATCTGCCCGAGGGCATGCTGCCAATGTGCTACCCATCGGACCACAACGATGGCGCTTTCATCCCCAACTGGGCGATGTGGTTCGTGTTTCAGCTGGAGGAGTACCTGTACCGCAGCGGCGACCGTGCTATGGTCGATGCCTTCAAACCGAAAGTGCTTGCGCTGATAGACTACTTCAAACAATTCACAAACGACGACGGCCTCCTCGAGAAATTGAAGGGATGGGTGTTCATCGAATGGTCCCGCGCGAACGAGCTTGTGCAGGACGTCAACTACCCCTCAAACATGACATATGCCGCTGCCCTTGAATCCATTGACCGCATATACGGAATGCCCGAGCTAAAGGCGCAGGCCGACGCCATGCGCGCGACTATTCGCGAACAATCTTTCGACGGCGAGTTTTTCGTGGACAACGCCATCCGCCGTCCGGACGGGTCGCTGGAGCTCACCGGCGAGCGCACTGAGGTTTGCCAGTACTATGCGTTTTTCTTCGGCACCGCTACGATCGAAGAATTCCCGCAGCTCTGGGAAACGCTTAGAAACGACTTCGGGCCGGACCGCAAACAGACGAAAAAGCATCCGGAGATTTATTTTGCCAACGCCATGATCGGCCAGCCTATGCGTACGGAGTTGCTTTCACGCCTTGGGCTTTCGGCTCAGATACTTGAAGAGTCTAAAGACTATTTCCGCAAGATGGTGGAGACAACAGGTACGCTCTGGGAGCACGATTCACCAACCGCTAGCTGTTCGCACGGCTTCGCGAGCCATGTCGAGCGACTGCTCTTCCGCGACGTTTTAGGTATACGCAATATCGACTATGTAAACCGGAAGGTTGAGGTGGCTTTTTCCGATGTGCCGCTAGAGCGCTGCGCCGGCGTCATGCCTATTGGCGGTGATACCGTGAAAGTCTCCTGGAGCAAAGAAGGCAAAGCCTTCAACTACAGCATAGAAACGCCCAAAGACATCTCCGTTTCTGTGGATCTTTCCACAATCGAAGCCCTCGGCCTCCGCCCAACTAGAAAGTAATTCCCGTCTCTTGCTGGAGTGGGGACTCTGCCACGGGGCTACTTGTTGTCGTCGGAATCAGTACGGGCCGCTTCTTTTTTGTAGAAGTCGTACATGGTGTCGTCGGGAGAAGATTCACCAGCCTCTTGGGAAGGCATGGCGACTGGTGCAACGGCTTGGGTTTCCGAGGAGGCGGGGTCGGGACTCTGCCACGGAGCCTCTTCAATCGGCGGTGCGGCGCTTGAGGCGAGGATTATGCCGAGTTCGTATAGCAGCAGAGTCGGGAGGGCAAGAAGAAGTTGGCTGATTACATCGGGTGGCGTTAGTATCGCGGCGATGACCAAGATGATGATGAGCGCGTAAGGGCGCCCGTGGCGGAGCGATTCGACGCGCACGAGGCCGAAACGGACGGCGATGAAGATGGCGACCGGCATTTGGAACATCGCGCCGCAGGCCAGGATGAGGGCTCCGGAAAGGGATAGGAAGTTGGAGAGTCCGAGAACCGGCGTTAGGTAGTCTGAGGCGAACGCAGCTGAAAAGCGGACGATGAGCGGAAGGATCGCTACTACGCAAAACGCGGCGCCGGCGACGAAAAGAATCGCCGCAAACACGAGCCATCGCTTGAAAAGTCTGCGTTCGTTTTCATAAAGCGCTGGAAGCAAAAAACGCCAGATTTTGAAGATGATGTAGGGAGATGCGAAAACAACCGCAAGGATGAGCCCCATGCGCATGTAGACGACGAACACTTCGAGTATGCCAAAGTAGTTCAGCTGGCGGAAGGACTCAGGGAAGCTCCAGTGCATGAGTGCCCGGATGAAGCGCGGGGCGAGCACGATTCCGAACGGCACCGCCAGAGCCCAAGCGCGCACACACGCCAGGAGCGTTGCGCGCAGGGCTTCGAGGTGCCCGAGAAAAGAATCTTTCTCCAGCTCAGGCATTGGCAGAGCCGTCGTTGCCTGTTGTGTCCTTTGATTCGTCGCTTTTGTTTTGCGCGGCCGGTGGCGTTTCGGCCTTTGACGCGGCTTCAGCGTGCTTCTCCGTTTCCTTGATCAGGTCTTCGGTTTCCTTCTGGATTTCAGCGCGCGCCTTTTTGAATTCGAAGGAAGCACGTCCGAGCGCTTTGGCGATTTCCGGTATGCGTTTGGCACCGAAAACGAGCAACACCACAAGGGCTATTAAAAGAATTTCAGTCCACCCGATTCCCATGGCGGATTCTCCTTTTGTTGTTTGTTCATATAAGCCACTCGCCTTTTGGGGCGGGCGGCGTGGTGAGTTGTTCCTGCATTTTCTTGAAATGCTCCTCCGGATCTTCGGCGGGCGTTTGAACAGGCACGGGCGAAACAGTAATGGCGCGTTCAGGGCGCACGGGGCATGGCCAACTGCAGTTGCCGCAGCCAATGCAAAGAGCTTCGGTCACTTCCGGTATCGGAACTTTGAACCCAGTTTTCATGACCATGCGGACCGCCCCGGTGGGACAATGCTCCGCGCAGGCGCCGCAGTGCGTTCCATAGATGGCGGCGATGCAACGTGTTTCATAAAAGACGGCCGTTCCGATGCGGAGACGTTTTTTCTTTTCAATCGGGGTGGACATTATCGCGCCAGTTGGGCAGACCTGCGAGCAGTTGTTGCAGTTGAATTCACACATGCCCTTGGTATAGTCAAGGTGCACGGTGGGATTGGACGCATCCGGTGGCATGATCACCTTGCCTGAGCAGTCGTTCACGCATAGCAGGCATCCCGTGCATTTCGAGGAAAAGCGTTCCACGCTGCCGGCGCCCGGTGGAAAGATGCCTGGTTTGATGTGTAGCGGTACTATTCCGCCGGGTTTGAAGAGGCGTCCGGCACCAAATGAGGCAACTGCCGCGCCACCGAGACCGAGAAGGAATTTGCGGCGAGGCGGAGTTTCGGCTGAAGTGGTGAGGTCTGTTGCTGGTTGGGGTGCGGCGCGGCGCTTCCATTTCACGGCATCTTCAGGACATTCCGAGGTGCAGTTCATGCAGCGCACGCACCGTTCGTTGTCGAGATCCACGTGCTTCAGGTCAATGCATCCCGAAGGACAAGATCTGGCGCACTTGCCGCAGCGGATGCACTTTTCTGAATCAATCGAGAGTCGGAACACCCCGACCTTTGCAAATAGCCCGAGCAACGCCCCCACGGGGCATATCGAAGTGCAGAAAACACGGTTGTTGCGCACAACGAGCACGACTAGCACCAGAAGCACAACCACCCCTGCCGCAATGCCGGCTTCAGTGCCGACGTATTTTCCGGCGGCTCCTGGCATTATTTTTGTATAGGTTGGAATCACGAACCCTGAAACCATGCGGCCGAAAAGCGTGAACGGTTCTAGCAGTCGCGCTAGCAGCACCCAGCCGGCAAGGAGCAAGCCGGCGGTGACCGTAAGAATCGAATAGCGCATAACCTTGCGGTTTTTGTCAGGCTGTCCTTTGCCTTTGCGACGCGTTAGCCACGCCATGAAATCCTGAACAATGCCAAGAGGGCATAGCGCCCCGCAGTAGACGCGCCCGAAGAGGAGGGTCAGAACGGTGAAGACGAGGACGGCGACTGCCGCAACCCAGGCACCTGTTGCTAATACGCCGAGCACCGACGGGCCCATTTGCGGGATCATAACGGCCGATCCTGCAAACGCGAGAGTGGCGGCAATCATTACGGCAACGCCGGCGGCGATCCGCAGATAACGTGCTGCGAGTTTCACGCGTCAAGCCTTTCGATTTTCATCTTCGTGATGTCAGATATGCCGAGCCCGTGCTTCTCGCCCATCGCGATATATGGAACGCTATCGATCGGGTATTGGATAAGTTGCGCCGCCATCGTGTCGGCGGCGACGATATCGCGGGACAAGACCATGTATTTGAGTTCGGTGACGTCGGCGAGGCTGACGCCCCGGGGGCCGTTTGTCCGCATGACGCGGTAGGCGTCGATGACATTCAGGTCTGGTTTGCGGTAGAGGATGCTGTCGGCTATGCATTGAGGCAGATTATTTCCGTGCATGAAACCGCGGTCCCAAACCACGCCCATCCAGTTCTTCATGGCTGCTGTCATTTTAGCGCCGCCGTGGTTTTTAAGTATGGGCACGTTGATGACCACGTCGGCCGCGAGAAGTTCCTTGTGAATCAAGGCTTTCTTCATTTTGACGGCGGAGTCGTTCGAGCGTTCCTCGTAGTCCTCCTTCGAGGCCGCCGAGGCGATCCTTGCCCCCGCGTCCTTGGCGGCCGCCTCGATGCCGCTGGTTTTATATGTGCGTTCCCAGTTGTTGCAGGTGTGATCGAAGACGATGACTTCCTTCGCGCCGACCGCGATAGCCTGGCGCACGATTTCTGCTACGAGTTCAGGCGTGGTGTTGGCGCCTTCCTCGGGGATTCGATCCCAGGCTATGTTGGGTTTGACCACAACCCGCTGCCCTGGTTTGACGAAGGCCTTCATGCCGCCAAGCGCCTCAATGCCTTTGCGGAACATGGACACCGGATCTCCATTTCGTACCGCCACCACCACGGGAGGGTCGGCAGGCGACACGGCCTTTGCCGCTGCATCCGCCGCCGCTGCCGCGGAAGCCTTCAGATTGATTGCAGACGCAGCTGTTGCCACCGCCGCCGTTTTCAAAAATTCACGCCTGTCCATTTTTTCTCCTTCTCTGGTTGAACCAGGGTGTTATGATCCTTGACACCCGCCTATTGTACCCTCTTAGACGGAGGCAGGTAAACCGAAATTGTATCTAGCGGATTATGAAGGCGCAGGTCGAGGCTTCCGGCACCATCATCGCGGATTCGGTAAGGTGGGCGCCAATGGCCTCCTCGGCTCCGAGAGCCGAGAAGATAATGCGCTTGAGTTGATGGTCCGGGCAGGACGGATAGCCGGGCGCAGGTCGGATCCCAAGGTCTCCGCCACCCCATTTTTCCTCGATTGTCTTGCGGTGAAGCCATTCTGCACCAGCTTCTGCAAAACGGGTCGCGAGGATGTCTGCGATCAGCGCCCGGTAGTCGTCACGCACGCCGAACAAAGCAGCGTGGATGCCATCTAAACCCCCTCCTGCGCACACGGCCTGCATGCCTATCCAGCCGACACCGTCCTTCGCGGGCAGGCGGTCGGCTATGCATTCGCCGTGCCCTTCTGTTTCAAGGGAGCGTACGACTCGGATTGGAACCTCTTTTCCTTGTATTGTTGCGAAGATGGTCTCATTCCGCGCGTAAGCCGGGAAGATGCCGCTGACACCGTGCACGGAGAGAGTTGCCCCGCCATCGAGCGGCAGGCTCTCAAGAAAAGCTATGGCGTCGGCTAGCAGAGACTTGGCCTCCTCAGACGTCTGGGATTCCTTAGTCTTAAAGCCGAAAGAGTGCAGGAACATGGCCCAGTTGACAAGGGGCGTGAGCTCCGCGAGTGGAATGTCGCGGAAGACGGTCACCGACGGGTCGGGCGGCGTCTTCGAGGCAACGCGCCGATCCGGTCCGGATGCGGCGCGGGCGCGGGCTTCATCGAGCGAAAGCTTTGGTTCTTGGGACTCATTGAATTCGCGACGCAGGCGGTCCTGTTCGTCGGCTATGGCCGCTGCGGCAACGTCGCGGGTCTTTCCTCCGCGAACGAGCGACGCGCAGAGCGCTGGCATGGAGGAGGCGTCGCCCCCGCATGCCACGACCCCAGAGTAGAGTGGAGCGATGCGCACGGCCGTGTGCCTGGGCGTGACGGCGGCGCCACCCACTATGAGCGGGATTGTGAAGCCTGCTTTTTCAAATGCAGCGGCGACACGTTCCATTTCAGCGAGGGAAGGAGTGATGAGTCCCGAAAGCCCGACGATGTCGGCGTTGACGGCGCGGGCGCGATCGAGGATTTCGTCGCATTCTACCATGACGCCAAGGTCGATCACCTCCCAGCCGTTGCAGCGCATGACGGTTCCGACGATGCTTTTGCCGATGTCGTGCACGTCGCCTCTGACAGTGGCCAAGACGATGCGCGGGCGTTCGACCGCTGATGCCGCGTTTTTTCCAACGACAGCGTTTAACGCGGGGTCTAAGATCGCGGAGGCGAGCTTCATGACCTGCGCGCTCTTTAGGATTTGCGGCAGGAATAGCTTGCCTTCACCGAAAAGCGCGCCAGCTCTTTCCAGGCCTTTCATGAGAGGGCCTTCGATGATGGCGAGGGCGGCTTCTGGATCGGAGAGGCCGGTTGCCCGCAGTTCGTCCAGAAGAATTTCCAGGTCTTTCTCAAGAGTTGCGTGGGTGCCGGACAGAATGGCGCTTTCGAGGCGTGCTCCCGGATCGGCTTCCGGATGTGTCGCGGCCTTGTCTTGCCTCGAAGGCGCTGTCTTTTTTGCCGTGCCCGCGGACGTCATTTCCATGGCGAGTTGCGCGAGGCGTTCGGAGGCGCCCGGCGCGCGGTTGAGGACGGCGTCCTCCACGATTGCGCGCTCAGCGGCGGGGATGGTGTCGTAGCCGATCGTCGACGCCGGGTTGACGATGCCCATGTCGAGTCCGGCTGCTATGGCGTGATGCAGGAAGACAGAGTGGATCCAGGCGCGCAGCGTGTCGTTGCCGCGGAATGCGAACGACACGTTGCTCACGCCGGCGCTTGTGCGGGCACCGGGGAGGTTCGCCTTGACCCAACGCACTGTTTCGATGAAATCGACGGCGAACGAGTCGTGCCCCGGGATGCCGGTGGCGATGGCGAAGACGTTGGGGTCGATGATTATGCGTCCTGCCGGAAAGCCATTGTCAACGAGGAGGCGGTAGCTGCGTCCGGCTATTTCGCGGCGCCTGTCGATTGTGTCCGCCTGACCTTTTTCGTCGAAGCACATGACCACAGCGGAAGCGCCGAGGCGCAACGTTTCGGCGGCGTGCGCAAGGAACTCCCCCTCGCCATCCTTAAGGCTGATGGAATTCACGATGCTGTGGTTTTGGAGGCATTTCAGGCCGGCCACAACCGTGGGCCAATCGGACGAATCGATCATCACAGGGATGCGGAGCAAGTCGGGTTCGGCGGCTGCGGTGTTGAGGAACGTGCGCATGGCGGCCGGAGCGTCCAGCATGGGGTCATCCATGTTGACGTCGATGATGTCGGCTCCGGCGTCGACTTGGTCGATCGCCACGATCGCTGCGTCGTCGAAATTGCGTTCTTGGATCAGGCGCAAGAAGCGCCGCGATCCGGCCACGTTGGTGCGCTCTCCGATTTTGAGGAACCTTCCGCGGCCTGTTTCCGTCGGGGTGGGCGGCAGCGCAGGGGGTAGCGAAACAGCGGCCGCCGCGATTTCGCGGATGTGATCCGGGGTCGTGCCGCAGCAACCACCGATAATGGAGACTGCTCCTTCGCGCAGCAGCGGCTCGAGTTCGGCGCGCATTGAGGGGCCTGTTTGGACGTAGTTGCCAAAGCTGTCGGGGAGGCCTGCGTTGGGGTGAAGGCTCAACCGCACAGGCGAGACGGCGCGAAGTCGCCTGATCACCGGCACAAGCTGGGCGGCGCCGAGCCCGCAGTTGAGGCCGATTGTGAGCAGGTGGGGAGCGTGCGACACGGCGGAGAAGAAATCTTCAGCTGTCTGGCCTGTTAGGAGGCGCGCGCCAGAGCCGGAGACGGATGCCGAGAGCATGACGGGCACGTAGTCGCCACGCGCGTCGAATTCCAGGGAGATGGCGTAGATGGCGGCCTTTGCGTTGAGGGAATCAAAAACGGTTTCGACAAGGAGCGCATCCACGCCGCCATCTAGTAGCCCGCGGACTTGGTCGCGGTACGCGATAGCGAGTTCGTCAAAAGTCACGGAGCGTTCGGCGGGGTCGGCGGCGTTCACGGGGATTGACGCGGTTTTGCCGGTGGGGCCGATGCTGCCGCACACGAAGCGTGGGCGTCCCGGTGTGGATGCGGCGGCCGCCTCGCGTTTTGCGATTCGCGCGGCGGCCTCGTTGATTTCGTGGACGAGATGGGCGGTGCCGTAGTCCTGCTGCGAAATGGCGTTGGCGTTGAAAGAATCTGTCGAGATGAGGTCGGCGCCGGCTTCGAGGTACTGGCGGTGGATCGCGGCTACGGCGTCCGGGCGTGTGAGGCAGAGTATGTCGTTGTTCCCTTTGAGGGTGGTGGGATGACCGCGGAATCTATCGCCGCGGAAATCTGCCTCCTCCAGGCCAAGACGCTGGATCATGGTGCCGGTGGCGCCGTCGAGGATTAGGATGCGTTTTTCGATTTCGCGTTCAATCGGTTTAGTCTTGGTGGATTCTGTCATGTTCAATCATTCGCGTATGAATCCGCGGTTGATGCCGCGGTATGAGAAGGCCGGGCCGCGCATGTACTGCGGATAGCCATAGGAACTTTTGACTTCATCGACGAGGCCGTCGGGCAACTCGCGCAGGAAGCGCGATGGCAGGCAGTCCATCTGGCCGCCATCGTGCATGTACCGTTTGCGCGGTACCATCATGTGCAGACGATCCTTCGCGCGCGTCGCAGCCACGTAGAATAGGCGGCGTTCCTCGGCGCCGGTTGGGTCCTCTTCGATAGCACGCGACGATGGGAACATCCCTTCGACAAGCCAGATGATGATCACCACCGGCCATTCGAGGCCTTTTGCCTGGTGGACAGTGCTTAGAAGGACATGTGGCTTATTTTCGCTGGACTCCGTTTTCCTGTCGCCCTCGCGGTCTACGTTTGTCAGGAGAGCGATGTTGGCGAGGTATTCGCGTATATCGGGGTTGCGCTGCATGTCAACCACAAGTTCAGTGATTTCGTCGTGACGTTCCTCGGCGTTTTCATACTGGCGTTCCAGATGTTTTCTGTAGAACGATGAGACAAAACTGCTGACGAGATCTGAGACGGCGCCGGGGATTTTTTTCGAATCATCCTCGACAAACTTGCCGAGCGCATCGCTGACGGGCTTCCATTCTTCGACTGCCTTCGCTGGTAGCAGGGCAAGCAGGTTGGCACGGTGGTCGCTTTTGCCGGCCTCGAAAACGCTGCCTAGCTTCTTCCATATGCGTTCTACGGTTGCCGCTCCGACTCCAGGAAGGAGCGACATGATGCGCGAGAACGAGATAAACTCCGAAGGGAACACAGCGAGCCGCATCAGGCTCAGGACGTCTTTGACGTGCGCCTGCTCGAAAAAGCCGAGCCCCGACGTAATAGCATAGGGGATTTGCGCACGCCCCAGGCTAAGCTCGATGTCGAGCGAATGAAAATGCGCGCGGTAGAGGATAGCTATGTCGTTGTAGGAATACCCGGCAGCGACGGCGGAATTGATCGCCTCCAGAGTGCGGTCGGACTGCTCGCGGTCCGAATAGACATCGTACATCAACGGCTTGACGCCGTTCGACTCGCGGGTTGGGCGGAGCGTTTTTTTGAACTGTTTTTCGTTGTGCTTTATGCTCTCGTTGGCGATGCGCAGTATCTCCGGACGACTGCGGTAGTTCTGTTCCAGCTTTACGATGCGCACGTCCGGGTAGCGCTCCGGGAAATTCATGATATTCTCGTAGTTCGAGCCGCGCCACGAGTAGATGCACTGGAAATCATCGCCAACGACGGAGAGGTTTCGGTAGCCGGCCGAGAGGATGTCGATGAATTCCGACTGCAGAATGTTAGTGTCTTGGTATTCGTCGACCAGTATGTGTTTGAAGCGTTCCTGGTAGTGGGTGCGCACTTCGGCTTCTTCCCTTAGAAGGTCAAGTGATTTCACGAGCAGATCGTCGAAATCCATTGCCCCCATCTCGGTCTTGCGGTTGGAGTATGCGTCCGCCACCTGCATGATCTGATCGGCGGGCACTTCCATCGCCTCGGCTTTGCCCTCGATGTAGTCGGCGAGGTCAATGCCGCGGTTGGCGGCGCCGCTGATGAGGCTGAGCACGGCTTCGCGGCGCGGGAACTCCTTTGGTTTGAAGCCGCATCCCTTTATGCAGGCGCCCATAACTGACTTCTGGTCCTCGGCATCGAGAATGGCAAAATCACGTCTGAAGCCTACACGCGGCGCGTACTTGCGCAGGATCCGGTTCGCGACGTGGTGGAACGTGCCACCCCAGAGACCTGATATGACTCCATTTGTGGCGGCTTCTGCGCGCTCAAGCATCTCCCTTGCGGCGCGGTTCGTGAATGTGAGGAGCATGATCTCCTGCGCCGGTATGCCACGCTCGATCAGGTGCACTACGCGGTACACGAGTGTGCGCGTCTTGCCCGTGCCGGCGGCTGCTAAGATCAATAGCGGACCGTCGGGCGCGGTGGCCGCTTCCAGCTGTTCGGCATTAAGTAGTTTCGAGAGATCAGTCATTTTTTGTGGCGGCTCGTCTGTTCGACATCTAGAGCGGCTCCCAGCTACGGCCGTCGCGCCAGAGCAGTTCATCGGCGGCGGATGGGCCGTTGGAACCGGGCTCGTACGGGAAAAGCGGACATGCATCGTGGTCGTTTTTCCACCTGTCGAGAACCGGTGTGAATAGACGCCATGACGACGCAATGGTTTCGCGGCGCACAAAAAGCGTGTGGTCGTGCAACATGGCATCTAGCAGCAGGCGAGCATAGCCGTTGGGGGCGTCAGAGACGTCGCCAAGATCGGAGTATTTGAATGCGAGCGGCAGTTCTCCTATGCAGTACTTGGGGCCGGGGGTCTTGGCCTGCAGGTGGAGGCACATCCCCTCGTCCGGCTGTATGCGCAGCGTGAGCCTGTTCGGCGCGGCGGAGCCGAAAACGGAGTGCGCGACAGGCTTGAACACCAAGGTGACCGTGCTGACGGCTGTTGAAAGCCGTTTTCCGGAGCGCAAATAGAATGGCACTCCGCTCCAGCGTGGCGTGTCGATCCACAATTTCGCCGCCGCGAAGGTCTCCGTGTTCGAGCCTGGTTCGACACCCTTCTCGGATCGATAGCCCGTGTATTGGCCGCGCACGATGCAGGAGCCCACATCATCGCGCGAGAACGGGCGTATCGCGTTGAAGAGCTCGAGCTTGGCGCGTTGGATGGCTTCGGCGCTGAAATCGCCAGGCCTGTCCATTGCCGCGAACGCCAGGATCTCCAGGAGGTGGTTCTGAAACATGTCGCGGACGGCGCCCGCTTTGTCGTAGTACCCGGCGCGGTTGCCGACGCCCAGCGTTTCGGCGCCGGTTATCTGCACGTGGTCCACGTATTCGGCGTTCCAGACCGGCTCGCAGAGGATATTGGCGAAGCGCATGATCAAGATGTTCTGAACCGTGTCCTTGCCCAGATAATGGTCGATGCGGAAGAACTGGTGTTCGTCCGCGTGACGCATTAGGAATGAATCGAACTCGGCGGCAGACTTCGTGTCCGTTCCGAACGGCTTCTCGATCAGTATGTGGTTGGTGCCCGCCTCATGATCGTCCTCATCAAGCAAGCCTGAGTTGGAAAGCTTCTCGATGATTGGCTGGCTTGCGGCCGGAGGCACGGCGAGATAATAGAGTCGGACGAACGGGACGGGCGTATCCAGCCCGCCGTATGCGTCGAGACGCATCTTGAGGCGTTCGAACGAAGGCGGATCACTGGGATCGACCACGCAATACGCGATGCGCTCAAGGAACGCATCGAGAACCGCACGGCCGGCAGTCGCGGGCAGTTGCTTCTCAACGAACCGCCGGAACGACTCGTCGTTGTTCGGCGTGCGCCCGCACCCCACAATACGTGTCGTGGAGTGCATGAGCGATGTCTTGTGCAAGTGGAAAAGCGCCGGAAGCAGCTTACGTTCGAACAGATCCCCGGTCGCGCCGAAGAACACAAGCACGGCAGGAGGCGGCACTACTTCCATGCAAAACTGCGGCTGCGGCCGGGGTTTGGATATCATATTTCCAGATTCAGGTATTTGCTCTCGCGGTCTGTAAGCTTGACGTCAAGCGCCGAGAAGCACGAACGTGTCTCGGATATCTGGCGCGGGCCGATTAGCGGGAAGACGGGGAACTTCTGGTGGAGCACCCATGCGAGCGCGATGTTGATGGGCTCGCAGTTCTTCTTTTTGGCCAGTTCGATCGCGCGCGCCTGGCGCTCGAAGTTATCTTCGGAGTACCAGCTGTTTACGAGTGAGGAGTCCTCTTTGAGATCAGGCCGCGCACGTGACGGCACGAAGAAGCCGCGTGCCTGGCTCGACCATGGCAGAAGCGCGATCTGCGTGCGGCTAAGGTACGCGCGGTCGGCGGCATCGTGCACATGCAGGCATCCGCCCCATACTGGGTTGACCATCTCGGCTAGCGACAGGTTGTTCGACATCACGGAGAAGCCCTGCAACCCCTTGCGCTTGGCGTATGCGTTCGCTTTGCGGACGCGGTCGATCGTCCAGTTGCTGCCACCGAAGATTTTGATCTTGCCGGCTTTTACGAGTTCGTTGAGGGTGTCAATGAATTTTCCCACTGGAATATCAGGATTGTCGCGGTGCATCATGTATATTTCGACCGAATCCGTGCCGAGCCAATTAAGCTGTTCGTTTAGCTGCGACACGATGGAGGCGGGGTTGCAGTTGGGCGTGTGGGCGCCCTTCGCGACGATCACTACATCGTCGCGCACTCCGCGTTGCTTGATCCATTGCCCGAGAAGCTGCGAACGTGCGCGTCCGTAGACGAAGGCGGTGTCGAACACGTTTCCTCCGCGCATGAAATAATCGTCGAAGATTGCGGCCGCGTGCGGCATCGTGTCCTGGTTGTCCACGCCCATGACAAGACGCGACATCGGCTTGTCGAGCCCGGGCAGCATGATGCTGGGCGCGGGTGCTGACGCCTTGCGCTTGAGGGGGCGGTTTGCGGGAGTGAGAGCGCCGAGAGCATCCGGCTTTTCGCTTTTGTAGGTGAGCCCGATTGCGGCGCGCCAGGCGTCTTGCGCACGGAGGTTTCCGAGCGAATCCGCCCACGTCATGGCGGGCGCCGCCGCCTCGGAGCGGCCGGCGAGTATAGCGCGGCCGCAAGCGTCGGCTTCGTAAACGTAGCTTGTGATCCCGGATGCGATGTCGATCGTCTCCTCGGGCTGCCCTTTGCGGCGGACGATGATCTTTCCGTTCTGCTCCCCCTTTCGTGAGCATACGAATGGATCCGGCACCACAATGCTGCCGGCGGTACCGAAGATCTTCACGCATGTTTCTGTATTTATGGCGACGCCGGTGCGAATCGTCCCGACGATGCCGCTCGCGAACTTCATCGTGCCGACAGCCCAGCGGTCAACGCCCGTCTCCTCATGAAGGTTGCCCGAGCCTGTCACGGAAATGGGATCTGCGAAGGGCTTGCCAACTGCGGCGCCTGCGATCAGGCGAGTGATCGACACAGGGTAGCCTCCGACGTCGAGAATGCCGCCACCGCCGAGCTCGTTGCTCCAGAGGCGCGAAGTGGGAGAGAATCCAGACTGGAATGAAAACGACGCCTCAATCACGGCGACATCGCCGATCACCTTGTCGCGCAGCAGTTCAACTAGCTTTGCGGTCTGCGGGTGGCAGCGGTACATATACGCTTCCATGAGGAATACCTTGTTATCATAGGCAGCTTCCTGCATAGTCTGCGCAAGATAGGAATTGATGGCCATAGGCTTCTCGACAAGTACGTGCTTGCCGGCCTCGGCGGCCTTGATCGCCCATTCCGGGTGCATCGGATGAGGCGTGGCGACATAGACGGCCTGCACCTCGGGATCGGCCAGCAGCGCCTCGTAGTTGCCGTGCGCGCGCATTCCGCCCCATTTTTCAGCGAATGCATCGGCTTTCTCCTGCGTGCGGGAACCTACCGCAACCAGCTTACCCGTCTCTGACCGCATCACACCGTCGGCAAATGCGTTCGCAATCGCGCCCGCCCCCAGAATACCCCAGCAAACCTTATCGCTCATTTTCACTTTTCCTTTATGTTGTTGCGTAGCAAATACGTTGTTGAAAACCCAAAACACCGAGCAGAACAGCGCAGAAAGCACAATCCCCTCAATATCGGCGCTAATGTTACTTAAAACGCTCTGACAAGTCAAATCATGACATTGACGGCGTTGTTTTTATAATTGTGACCGATCGTGAAAGTAGAGCGTAGTTGAATGAAGTTTCTTTAACGAACTCCAGCAGCCGAAACAAACAATGGCGCAGGGTTACAATGGGCGACGATGTCATAAGGCTGGAATGGCCTGATGAGGTTGAAAAATGGGGAAAGTCCAAACATTCTTCTTGCGTTAACAGCCATTAAAAGGGTACATTACGAAGAAGTTTTGCGCCTGTAGCTCAATTGGATAGAGCGTCAGCCTCCGGAGCTGAAGGTTGTGGGTTCAAGCCCCGCCAGGCGCACCAAAGCAGTATAATCCGAACCCGTTTCCGATAGGAGATGGATTCGGATTTGTTGTTTAGTTTGAGAGATTTGAGAACACGCATTTTCGTAACGGCGTGGTCAAGCGGCCGGAATCCAAGCCCAGAGGCCCACGAAAACCGAAACGGGGTGTTCGTGATGGTATGGTCAGGAACATCTGCCTCCATTTATGTATGCGAAGTTGCGGAATACATTGCCGAAACAAACCCCAGTACCAAGGGCTTCAATCGGCGAGGTCTTTACCGCATGAAGCAGTTTTACGAAACTTATAAAGACGATGAATTTGTGACACCACTGGTGACACAAATAAGCTGGACGAACCATCTGCTAATTATGTCCGGCTCCAAAGCCGAGGAAGAACGGCATTTTTACATGGCGCCCTGCGCGAAAGAGCAGTATTCAAAACGCAAGCTTGAGCGCCAAATCAACAGCGCATATTATGAACGCCATATGCTTTCCACCCAGAAGCCGATGCCTGAATCCGTACCCGCAGATGCACGCGGCAGTATTCTTGATACCTATGTGCTGGAGTTTCTTGATCTGCCGGAGCAGTTTTCCGAACACAATCTTCGCAAGGCGATCACGGAAAACCTAAAGCAATTCATTTTGGAATTCGGAAAGGATTTCACCTTTATCGGCGAGGAATACCGCGTTCAGGTGGGCGGGCAGGATTTTTATATCGATCTGCTGTTTTACAACCGCGCCCTGTCCTGTCTCGTGCCGATCGAGCTGAAAATCGGAAAGTTCAAGCCGGAGCATACCGGGCAGATAAATTTTTATCTGGAAGCTCTGGATCGTGATGTGAAAAAGCCGAATGAGAACCCCAGCGCCGGCGTCATTCTCTGTACCAGCAAGGACGACACTGTGGTAGAATATGCTCTTAGCCGCAGCATGTCCCCTACGCTTGTATCGGATTACAAGCTCTGCCTGCCCGATAAAAAGTTACTGCAAAGCAAACTGCGGGAACTGACAGAGCTTGCTTTAGAAAGTGGAGAAGGAGACGAAGAATGAAAGCAGCAATCCACGCCCGCCATTCTTCTGACAGCCAGCGAGAAGAAAGCATGGAGGGTCAGCTTCG
>JALHHX010000018.1:0-22599 GCA_022837245.1 Lentisphaerota bacterium | reverse complement strand
TGATAAGAACGGCATCACAGTCTTACGCCACTACATAGACAGAGCTTTTTCCGCCAAGACGGATAACCGCCCGGAGTTTCAGAACATGATTAAGGACAGCGGCAAAAAGCGTGCGGTCAAAAAGCAATGGATCGAAGATTTGGTTGTTGACGCACCATGAAAATGGTCATGGACGACAAGGCGATAGAAGCCATTGTTTCTATGGTGATGGATTTGCAGGAACGGGAAAGCACCAGCCTTCCCCCATACGAACAGCAGCTACAAGAAACCAAGAACAGCATACAAAACCTGCTCAACGCCATCCAACAGGGTGTCCTCACGAAATCCACCAAAAGACGGTTGGAGGGATTGGAAGCGGCACAGGAGAATTTGGAGCTAATGATCGCCAACGAGCAGCTTATACGCCACGAGGTCAGCGCCGAGTTTGTGATATTCTGGCTGCACCGCTTCCGAAAGCTGGACGTGCGGCATCGGAGCCACCGCAAAATGCTGATCGACGCCTTTGTCAATGCGATATATTTGTATGACGATAAGATGCTGATTACCTTCAACTGCAAGGACGGTGCGAAAACGATCGGTTTTGATGAAGCGACCACCGCCCTTGCAAATCGGAATACGGGTTCGGATTTGGATTGCTCCGGCGCACCATTTCCGAAAACCGAACCAATTGCCGCGCATGGGCGTTCATGAACGTGAAAGCTCTAGTATTCCGAATGTTCTTGTGATGCTGTAGAGCCCGAGTTGTGGCAATGTGTTTTACATAGAGGTGAAAAGTGGCGAATAAATGGTTGGTTGTATCGGTGGCAGGGCTGGGGTGGCGCGATCTGGAAGAGCGCAACCTGAAACGCATCGCCGGCCTCGATTTCGCACCTATTCAGACGGTGTTTCCCGCCGTGACTTGCACCGTGCAGGCCAGCTTCCGCACGGCGTCACATCCGAAAGACCACGGCATGACTTCTAATGGAGTCTTCAACCGCGCACTCCGAAAAGCCGCTTTCTGGGAACAGTCGTCCGGCCTTGTCCAAGGTCCGCGCATTTGGGTTTCCGCCCGCTCCGCTGGTGCCAAAGTGGCAATTATGTTCTGGCAGCAAAGCCTGGGCGAGGACGCCGATTGCATTATATCCCCCGCCCCGATACACAAGCACGGCGGCGGCACGATCATGGAGAATTACGTCAAGCCCGACGAACTTGGCCCCGCCATCCAACAAAAATGCGGCACATTTCCGCTCGGTCGCTACTGGGGACCGTTGGCTTCGCCCAAAATAGGCAACGCGGTCGTCGATACTCTCGAAGCTAGTCTTGAATCGATTTCACCGGAAATAATTTTCCTCTACTTGCCAACGCTCGACTACGATTTGCAGCGTTTCGGGCCTGCCGATGAGCGTTGCGGCCGTTCGTTTGCTTTGCTGGAGAAGCAGCTAGAACGGCTGTCGGCCATTGCCGAGCGCATGGATTACCGAATGCTCGTTTTCGGCGACTACGCGATCGCACCAGTGGACGCACCGCCCGCCTTCCCAAACGTTACTCTGCGGAAAGCCGGATTCCTAAACACGCGACATGTCCGCTCAATGGCATATCCAGACTTGTTTTCTTCGCGGGCATTCGCAATGGCCGATCACGAAATCGCACACGTATACGTAAGAGACCCAGCCGACATATCTGCCGTCCGCGACACGCTAGCCGCTACATGTGACTACGACGCCGTCGAGACTAAAACAGCCGACGGGGACTGGTGCCACGATACAGCCGGGGAAATTCTCCTCACGGCAAAGAAAGGCTCTTGGTGCGTATACAAGTGGTGGACGAACGACTCCGAGGCGCCTGATTACGCAACGCATATAGACATCCATTCCAAGCCCGGGTATGATCCATGTGAACTGTTTTTCAACTCTCGGTTCTCTCTAAAAACCTGCCTCGACGCCACTCGCATCCGCGGCACCCACGGGCGTGTGTCAACCTCTGCCTTCGCATCATCGGCCACGCTCAAGGATCTAGGATCAAATCCGACTCTTATTTCACTTGCCAGTTCCATCGCCAAGGAGTTTTAACAAAATCATGAGTACAGACTCCGTCATCAATAACCGTTTTTCAGTCGCTTTCGATTATCCGGTCCATTTCACCGAAAATGCTTTCGATCCTTCTTCCGACTTGCTGTGTCGCGTCTTCAACAGACTCGACGAAGGGCGTCGCCACCGTATTGTGCCGTGCGTGGATGCCGGTCTGGCGTCCGCTCGCCCATCGCTTCTGCGTGATATACGCGATTATGCCCATGCCCACTCAGATTCGTTAGAGTTTGCTGCAGATCCAACGCTTGTGCCAGGCGGATCGGTGGCTAAGAACGACATGTCGCTGTTGAAAGATATAATATTCACACTTGGCAACCTCCATATCGATCGCCAGAGCTTCGTTCTTGCTATCGGAGGCGGCAGTGTGCTTGACGCAGTCGGATTCGCCACAGCGATGACGCACCGCGGAGTCAGGTTCGTGCGAATGCCCTCTACCGTACTTGCGCAGGCCGATGCCGGGGTAGGCGTGAAAAACGGGATAGACCATCACGGGCAGAAAAATTTTCTGGGAATTTTTGCACCGCCATTCGCAGTGGTAAACGACCTCTCACTGCTAGGCTCCCTCCCTAAGCGGGAGCGCATCGCCGGTCTTGCCGAGGCCGCAAAAGTAGCCATAATCCGCGATGCCGCGTTCTTCACAGAATTGGAACGCAATGCCAAGGCACTTGTCGCCGGCGAAAAATCTTCGTTGCGCAGCGCCGTCGAGAATGCCGCAGGGATTCATCTGCGGCAGATAACTACCGGCGGTGATCCTTTTGAATTTGGCTCAGCGCGCCCGCTTGACTTCGGTCACTGGGCGGGTCATCGGCTTGAGATAATGTCCGCCAACGCCATCAACCACGGTGAAGGAGTTGGCCTTGGAATGGCGCTAGACACCGAATACGCCGCGCTTGCCGGCCTTCTGTCGAAGTCCGATGCAAACCGCATCGTCTCCCTGATAAGGAACCTGGGATTGCCAATCTACAGACCTGAGCTTGAGATGACGCGCACAGATGGCGAATTAGAAATAATGGCGGGCATCGACAACTTCCGAGAGCATCTCGGGGGGCGTCTCTGCATTACACTGCCAACGGCTATCGGCAAAACGGTCGAAGTCCACGACATGGATAAATCTCTGATTGTCCAAGCAATTACCCGCGTGAAAAACCTAGAAGCTGCCGGCGCCTGACTGCCGATTTACCGCGCTACCCGCCCCATTGGATCACTGAAGCGCCCCATGTGAGGCCCGCTCCGAATGCGACGAGAAGGACGTAGTCACCTTCTTTTATGCGGCCGTCCTTCACTGCCTCGTTCAAGGCAAGCGGAATCGTCGCGGCTGTGGTGTTGCCGTAACGTTCCAGGTTGGTTACCACTCGCTCCATAGGTGTCTCCAGCTTTTCGGCGATCGCGGTGATGATGCGCATATTGGCCTGGTGCGGCACGACCCACGCGATATCGGAATGCGTCAGCCCTGCCTTTTCGAGAGTCTCCTCGGAGATTTCATACATGCTGCGGACAGCGTGTTTGAATACAATATTGCCTTCCATCTTGATGTATTGCCTGCGTTCTCCGATGTTCTCCGCCGTGAGCGGCATGGCTGACCCGCCGGCCTCAATGCGCAGGATGGAGGAGAGCCTGCCGTCGGACTTCGTAGTGGTGGCGATGATGCCCCTCGATTCGCCGCTGCCTGCTTCGAGAATTATGGCGCCCGCGCCATCGCCGAAAAGCACGCATGTGCCGCGATCCTGCCAATCCACAACCGCGCTCATTTTGTCGACCCCTATAACCATTGCCTTCTTCGAAGCGCCGGTGATGATGTACTTGTGCGCTATGTCTAGCGCGTACACGAAGCCGGTGCATGCGGCCGAAATATCGAAACAAGTGGCGTTGACAAGCCCCGTTTTGGCCTGCACGTGGCAGGCGGTTGATGGCATGGCCGAATCGGGCGTGATTGTCGCGACAACTAGAAGGTCGATTTCCTCGGGCTTTGAGCCTGCGTCCTCAAGGGCCGCGAGGGCGGCCTTGGCGGCCATGTCCGAAGAAGCTTCATCAGGCGCGGCAATATGGCGTTCGCTGATGCCGGTGCGCGTCCTGATCCACTCGTCGTTCGTGTCTACGGTTTTCGCGAGATCTTCGTTAGTGAGGACTTTCTCAGGAACCCAGCCTCCGACGCCCGTGATTACCGCATTGTTTTGTGAAATTGAATTTGCCATTTAGATGGTTTTTTAGTTGTCGGTCTTCTGCTGCTGTAGCTTGGTCGTCTTCTGCAGATCCGCCAGGCGTTCTTCAATTTTGCGCGTCACCCCGTTTTTCACAGCCTCGCCTGAGACTCGTATCGCGTGGTAGATGGCCTTGTGCGAAGATCCGCCGTGGGTAATGATAACGGTTCCGTTGACCCCGAGCAGCGGCGCTCCGCCGTAGAGTTCTGGATCCATGCGTTTCTTCATGTTGCGCAACGCCCCACGCAGGCAAATGGCACCAAATATGCGGATCGGGTTTGCCTTGAACTCCTGCTTCATCCAGTGCGAGACGGCGCGCGCAGCGCTCTCGACGGATTTAAGAAGCACGTTTCCGACAAAGCCGTCGCAAACCACAACATCGGTTTCCCCTTGGAAGAGGTCGTGCCCTTCGACATTTCCTCGGAACTTGAAGAAAGGATTGGCGCGCAAACGCTCAAGCGCCCTCTTGGTGACGTCGTTCCCCTTGAGATCCTCCCCTCCAATGCTCAGCAGGCCGACGACCGGGTCTTTCTGCCCGATTATGGCTTCGGAGTAGATCCTGCCCATGATTGCGAACTGCTCAAGCTCGTCCTCTTCGCTGTCTATGTTGGCTCCGGCATCGATGACAAGCACCGGACGGCCGACCGTGGGAAGGAGCGTGCCTATCGCTGGGCGTTTGACGCCAGGGGCGCGGCGCAAGACCATAATGGCCGCGGCGACCATCGCCCCCGTGCTTCCTGCCGAAAGGAAGGCGTCGGCCTCTTTGTTCTTTACGAGTTCCATCCCCCTGTATATCGAGGAATCGCGCTTGGTCCTGACGGCCTGCGCGGGATGTTCGTCCATTTCTATGACCTGCGTGGTATGCACTATGCGCAACCGCGAAGAAACAGGAACCTTGTTGGCGGCAAGCTCCGCTTTGATAGCTGACTCGTCGCCCAACAGGATTATCTCGAAATCCTCCGGGGTATCTCGGAATGCCTCGACCGCCCCCCTGACGATCTCACGAGGCGCGAAATCCCCGCCCATGGCGTCAACTGCGATGCGCATGGGGATCCCCGGCTATTCTTCGTCCTTGGTTTTGATCGTGAGCACCTTGCGCCCGCGATACACTCCACAGCTCTTGCAGGCGCGGTGGCTTTCCATGTCGGCTCCGCACTCAGGGCAGGTCGACACGGCGGCGATCTCCGCCTTCTTGTTGGCGCGGCGCATGCGCACGCGCATCTTTGATTTTTTACGTTTTGGTACGGCCATTTTTAGACCTCGGTTCTATTGTTGGTTGCTGTTTCAAAAGCCCGTCGAGGGCGTCCCAGGCACTGGCGCCTTTCCCCCCCCCCGCACTGGCAGTCCCCCTCAGAAAGCGGTTTCCCGCAAAGAGGACAAACACCCTTGCAGCCCGGTTCACACACCGGGTGGTTTGGAAGGGCAAGTAGAATAGCGTCACGAAGCTCGGAAGTCAAGTCAACTTCCGCAGTTTCCGCGGAAATTTCCATCGAGAGGCAAACATCCCCCACTATTGGGAGAGTCATTTCCTTACCGCAGCGCGAGCAAACTCCGGAGAAATCCGCGGAGGCCTCCCCCCCGGCGTAAAGCTCCGATCCAAACAGCTTGACGTCGAGTTCCCAGCGAATCGGCCCGGCGGGGCGGACGATGTCGCCCGGCAGCTCTTCCCACTCGAACGCCTCGACTGGATCCTCCCCCTCAAAGCAGGAGCCATCGGGCGTAATGCTGGCTAGGTGTAATTTCATCGTTTCCCGTTTAGCCTTGCCAGCACGACGGCACGTTCTATGTAGCGCTGCACGGCGGGCGGGACGAAGAGACTCGTATCGCCGGCGTACTGCGCCACCTCACGCACAGTGCTGGAACTGACGTAGCTGTGCTCTTCGTTGGGCATCATGAAAATCGTCTCGATTTCGGGCGCGAGCTTGCGGTTCGTAAGCGCCATCTGGAACTCGTACTCAAAATCACTGTAAGCACGCAGACCGCGAAGCACCACGCGCGCGCGGTGTTTCCGCACGAAATCCACGAGCATGCCGTCCATCACCTCCACTTGGACGTTGGGCATCGCCTCCACCACCTCGCGCGCCATGGCAACTCGCTCGTCGCAGGTGAACATGCATCCCGCCTTGGTGGAATTTGACGCCACGGCGAGCAGGACGTGTTCAAAAAGCCTGCAAGCGCGTTCGATCAAATCCAGATGCCCCATCGTGAGGGGATCGAACGTGCCAGGATAGACAACCGTTTCATGCTTGATGTCTCTGTTCATTTCGCACCTCCGTTCCATTTAAAGATTAAAATGCGCGAGTGGCCGTAACGCCGCTCCTTTAACCGCTCCCATTCCGGTGCCCCCGGCAACGGCGACCCGGTGCGCTGCTCTGCCACGAAAACCGCCCCAGGCGACAGCTTACCCGACACCGACAGCGCCGCGATCACATCCTCGATGCCGTCAGACCTCCCCTCATCCGCATATGGGGGATCGGCGAACACTATGTCGAACTTCTCCGCCTCTGTTAGCGGCCGCGAGATCCATCGCGGGACATCCTCAACGAACACCCTCCCGGGATTTGCCTCGCAGAGGGCCGCGACGTTTTCCTCCAAAGATCTGGCCACCTTGTGGCTCCCCTCCACCCACGTGACGCTCTTTGCGCCGCGGCTCCACGCTTCTATTCCCACACTACCCGAACCGGCGAACAAATCAAGGAACGACGACCCGGGCACCACCTCCTGAAGGATGGAGAAAAGCGCCTCGCGAACCATGTCCTGCGTGGGCCGGACGTCGGCTCCGGAAGGCGTTTTGAGGCGCCTTCCGCGCAATTCGCCACCCGTGATCCTCATCAGAAAGTTTCGGCGAACCTCTCGAAGTGGTCGATGGGATGATCGCACGCCGGGCACTTGTTCGGTGCCCCAGGCCCTTCGTGTATGTACCCGCAGTTGCGGCAACGCCACTTGGTTGGGGTGCCGTTCTTGAACATTGTGCCGTCTTTGACGCGCTCAAGCAGCTTAAGATAGCGCTCCTCGTGGTACTTCTCCGCTTTGGCGATCATCCGATACATGATGGCGATCTCCTTGAATCCCTCTTGCTCTGCAACGTCCGCAAAATGGGGATAGTCGTGGGACCACTCGCCATGCTCGCCGGCGGCTGCGGCCACAAGGTTTTCGGCCGTGGTGCCGGTCATGCCGGCGGGGTAGGAGGCCGTGATCTCCAGCATGCCGCCCTCAAGGAAATCGAACATGCGCTGCGCGTGCTCCTTCTCCTGCTGGGCCGTCTCGGCGAAAATGTCGGAAATAAGCACATAGCCCTCCTTCTTCGCCACGCTTGAGAAAAACGTATAGCGGTTGCGGGCCTGGGATTCGCCCGCGAAGGACGTGAGCAGATTCTTTTCGGTTTGAGTGCCTTTTACTGATTTCATCTTTGTTGTATTTTCCTTTCGTATCTTAGCCCCTTGCGCGAAACGCACAGACTTGAAAAACTGGCGGTATTCTAACCCGTTGGCAATGTTTTGCGCAAGTAAATTCTTTGTTGCCACGCTCACGTTTCGTGTTGTATAATCCGCCCAATCAGCGACCGATATTTTGCACGGAGCCCCCGCGCGGGGTCTGGGTTTGCGTTGGTCGCGCAACATACAGCATAACAACAAAACAAACCGCATCAATGATGACCACAAAAAAGACAACCTTGCTCAGCGACACCGCCGTTCTCTCAATCGCAGCCATATCCGCGTTCGCGGCTTTCACGGCTGGCTGCGAAAACGCAGAATATCGGGATAACATTTCGTGGAACGGGACGGCTCCCGAACCGGCTCCGGCGGCGGAGCCGGAACCCGCCGCGGAGCCGGCACCCGATACGCCCGCCCCGACACCCGCGCCCGCCGCAGGCGTCGGCGACGCAGTGCCGTATGGCTCGCTCAAATGGACCTTTGGCGGCGTAAACGGCTCCGGCGCCGTCCAGTCAGGCGTGCAAATCTCCGGCCTAAGGTTTTCCTCCAACGGATTTTCATTCAAGTACGACCGCGACCTCTCGGCCTGGGGCTTGTCCCACAATGACGCCGGCGCATTAGCCTGCTTCTTCGTGCAGAAGAGCTCCGGCGAATGGGTAGGCGGAAAGTTTGACTGGATTTCCTCCAGCCGAACATCGCGTGATCTCAAACACTGCACAGGGGGATATGGCGGTTGGAACCTCGCGGGCGTCCCCAACCCAGCCAACGCCGCCGTCGTGATAATGACGGCGGACGGCAAGAGACGCTCAAACGTTCTATCGGGCGTCTGGAGGAGGTAATCCGGGAAAAGGCAAATGCCGATACCTTGGTACACCATCAAACAAGCTAAGACCGCCGCATTTCAAAAGCAGTTGCGCGAGACGGGATGCTACAAATCGCGGTACGGTGAAAGAAGTGTTCACCTGCCCTCGATAGTGGCATCCCCGATTTTTGCGTTGATGTTGAGTGAGTTGATAGTTACGGCGAGTGTGCATGCACGCAAACCGGGCTTCATGAACAAGGAATGGTCGTTGTTCGGCATGAGAGTGATCGTGCTCGTCGAAAAACTCGGCGGATACGTCGAGATCGACGGGTTTGAGAAAATAACCCGACTCGGCCGCCCGGTCGTCTGGGTCTCAAACCACGTGAGTTCTCTTGAAACGTACATGCTCCCGCCCATCCTCATGTCATGGCCCGGCCTCATAATCGTGCTTAAGGAGGAGCTCGCCTCCTACCCCCTCTTCGGCGCCGTCGTCCGCGGAGTCGACCCCATAAGAATACAACGTAAAAGCCCCGTTGCAGACCTCCGAAAGGTACTTGAAGACGGCAAGGCGGGCATAGATGCCGGACGCTCCGCCCTAATTTTTCCACAGGGCCGCCGCGAGCGGCTCTTCAACCCTGCATCATTCAATTCACTCGGCACGAAACTCGCCCAGCACGCAAAAGCCCCGGTAGTGCCAATCGCCGTCGCAACCGATTTCCTGCGCATCGGCAAGAAACACCGCGATCTTGGCATGTCCGTGCACCCGTCAAGCCCAGTCCGCATCTCGTGCGGGCCGATTATCCCACACGACCTCCACAGGGACGAAATCCAGTCACGCTGCACCGGGTTTATCTCGTCAAAGCTCGCCGAGTGGGAAAAACTCGACAAGCGAAAGATGCTGGCGGATCCAGGGATGATCGCCGCCCCCGAAATAGCCGAAACACCAGCATTGGTGAAGTAGCCGCAATATGTCCGAACGGCGGCAGCGATTAATAATGACCCATAACCCGTCGAAACCCGATTCCCCGCGCCCTTTGCGCTTTGTTGTGGCATGTGGAGGCACAGGAGGGCACGTTTTTCCGGGCGTAGCCGCCGCCAAGGCATTGAAGGCGCAAGGCAACGAGGTGGCATTGATCCTCTCCGGACGCGCCGTTGAAGGCGAAAGACCCGACGGATGGGATGGCCCCGTGATCCTAGTCCCATGCCGCCCGCCCCGTTGGGGCAACCCTCTGCACGCCGCCTCCTCGCTTTTCTCGCTGGCGCGCGCATTCTCCCTTGCGCTCGTACGCATACGGCGCTTTCGTCCGCAGGCGCTACTCGCAATGGGCTCATACACATCCGTGCCGCCCGTGCTCGCGGCGCGGGCCCTGCACGTCCCAGTCGTCCTCCACGAGGCAAACGCAATCCCCGGCGTGGCAGTGTCCAGACTCTGCCACCTGGCAAGCGCAGTCTGCATCGCTTTCGACGAAGCCGCAGCGCACCTGCCTGCCTCGACCACCACCATCAACACGGGAATGCCGGTGCGCGACGGCATCGCGCGCGCCGCCCCTGGACGCTTCGCCAATCCATCCCGCTTCACGATATTGGTCATGGGCGGAAGCCAGGGCGCGCAAAAGCTCAATAAGATCGTGGCCGATTCCGTCGCGCTGCTGGACCGCGACCCCGCCGAGGCCGATGCTCTGCGCTTCATACACCTCGCCGGCGCGAAGAACGAAGAGGCGGTACGAGCCTCATACTCGCAAGTGCGCTCTATCCCCGTCGATGTAATCGGCTTCTCAAACGAAATGGGCAGCCTCTATGCCGCGTCCCAGTTTTGTATTTCGCGAGCCGGATCGTCTTCGTGCTCCGAACTGGCTCTCTGCGGACTCCCGGCTCTGCTCGTGCCGCTCCCCGGCCTCGCGCGCGACCACCAGGCGGCCAACGCCAAGGCCATGCACACCGGCGGCGCTTGCGACTTCGAGCTTCAGCCCGAGCTCACGCCGGAAAAACTGGCAGCCTACATCCGCTCAATCCGTGCCGATTCCGAGAAACGCGCATCCATGCGCGCCGCATTGCTGGCACGCGCCCGCCCGGACGCCGCCGAGGCGCTTGGCCGTGTCGCCCGCCGTGTCGCCACCGCAAAAAACAGTGGACAAAAACCGTCATAATGCTAATATGCTCTTCCTATCTGGAGGAGCCGGATTAGGTTTTTCCCGCTCTCGCGTCCAGTGGAGGCAGTTTCTAGTTGAAGATCAAAGTACCAAAGATTATCCAAGGAGGCATGGGAGTCGCCGTTTCCGATTGGAGGTTGGCGCGTGCCGTGTCGAAAGTCGGCCAGCTCGGCGTAATCTCCGGCACGGGCATCACACAGATGTTCGCGCGCCGCTTGCAGGATGGTGACATCGGCGGGGATGTGCGCCGCGCCCTGTCGCATTTCCCTTTCCAAAACATTGCCCACAGAATGATCGACACTTTCTACCTCCCGGAAGGAAGGAAGGAAGGCCAGCCTTACAAACCGGCCGAGAAAGTCGAAATCAAAAGCAACCGCTGGGCAGATGAACTGTGCGTGGTCTCAGGCTTCGTCGAGGTGTTCCTCGCTAAAGAAACGCACTCCAATCCCGTGGGCATCAACCTGCTTGAGAAAATCCAGATACCCCACCTGCCAATCCTATACGGGGCCATGCTCGCGGGGGTATCCGTCGTCATAATGGGCGCCGGCATCCCAAGCGGGATCCCGTCTGCGCTCGACGCGATGTCACGCCACGAAGCTGCGACGTACTGCATCCATGTGAAAGGCGCCACCCCGGCCACGGATTGCATCCGGGTGTTCGATCCTGCAGAGTTCTTCGAGGACGGCTTCTCCGCCGAACCACTGCTGCGTCCCGATTTTTTCCCGATAATTTCAACAGATCTTCTTGCGACAATGCTGCTGCGCCAAGTCCGCGATTCAACAATCGAGGGATTCGTCGTGGAGGGGCCCACGGCGGGCGGGCACAACGCGCCGCCGCGCGGCAAGATGATGCTCACCGAAGACGGTCAGCCGATCTACGGGCCGCGTGACAAACCGGATCTACAAAACATCGCAAAACTCGGCCTGCCTTTCTGGCTCGGCGGCGGATACGGCTCGCACGAAAAGCTCCTTTACGCACTAGACCAAGGCGCGTCGGGCGTCCAGGTCGGCACACCGTTCGCACTCTGCACCGACTCCGGATTCCCGGAGAACATCCGGCACGAGCTCATTGCGAGCGCCCTCTCCGGCAAGGCACACGTCTTCACAGACCGCCTTGCCTCGCCTACCGGCTACCCGTTCAAGGTAGCCAATGTGTCCGGCACTCTCTCCGACCCCGAAGTCTATGCAAACCGCAAACGCCTTTGCGACCTTGGCTACCTGCGCGAGCACTATGTCAAGGAGAACGGGACAATCGGCGGCCGCTGCGCGGCGGAACCCGTTGCCGCATACGTCGCAAAAGGCGGCAGCGCGGAAGAAACGGAAGGTCGCTGCTGCATCTGCAACGCACTCCTCGCCACCGCCGGAAAGCCGCAACTCATGCCGGACGGCCAGCCCGAACCGGGGATCGTCACCATCGGAGACGATGTCGTCAATATCGGCCGCTTCTGCACCGTCGAACACATGGACTACTCCGCCGAAGACGTGATACGCACCATCCTCGGCTAAAACGCAACGGATATGGAATACAACGCCTCCGACTCTTTCGAGACGCGGCTGCAATCCATAGAAAGCCGCATAGCCGCCGCCGCGGAGCGCGCGGGACGCGATCCCGGCGACGTTCAGCTTGTGGCCGTTTCGAAAACTTTCCCGCCAGAGGTAATAGACGAAGCCCTGCGCGCCGGCGTCTCGATCCTGGGTGAAAGCAAGGTTCAGGAAGCCCTCGCCAAGGCATCGCAATGCAGCTCCGCCGACTGGCATCTCATAGGCCACCTACAGAGCAACAAAGTCCGCCACGCGCTCTCGCTCTTCTCCACGATCCACAGCGTCGATTCAATAGCACTGCTCGAGGATATTGAGCGCATTCAGGAGGAGATCGGCAGACGCCCGCGCGTTCTTCTCCAAGTGAATGTCTCCGGCGAAGGCTCCAAAACGGGATTCAACCCCAAAGCCATGCGGGACGCAGTCCGCACCGCACTTTCACTCGGAAATCTCGACCTCGTTGGACTCATGACGATTCCGCCATGGTCGCCAGATCCGGAGCAATCACGCAAATACTTCCGCCAACTGCGGGAATTGCGAGATTCGCTCAGCGCTGAATTCGATGTCGGCCTGCCCGAGCTCTCCATGGGCATGTCCGCCGATTTCGAAGTCGCCATCGAGGAAGGCGCGACTTTCGTTCGCATCGGTTCCGCGATTTTCGGCAAGCGCTCAGCATGGAAGACCGAGCGCACCCCCGATTCCGATGACTACATTTGATTCCCACGCGCATTTCCCCTCCGAAACCATTGCCGAGCATGAAGCGCAGATTGCGCGCGCACGGGCAGCCGGCCTCGCGGGCATCCTCGCCGTCGGCGGCGGCGAAAGCCTCGATGAAGGCGCCGTCACCATGGCGCGAAGATTCCCAGGATACGTGTTCCTCGCGCTCGGTCTCGACCGCGACTGCGCCGCAACCTTGGCGGAAACGCCGTCGGCGCTGAAAAAAACCATGGCAGACCTACGCTCACGCATCTCCGCTCTGAATGACGAAGGCATTCCGCTCCATGCCATTGGTGAAACAGGCCTGGATTTCTCGCGCAAGCCAACTGAGCTCGAAAAGGAAGCTCAAATAGCGCTCTTCGAGGCTCAGCTCGAGCTCGCAGAGGAGCTGGGCCTTCCATGCACCATCCACAGCCGCGATGCGGAAAATGCGACGCTCGCATCGATTGAGCGGCATGGCTCGCGCGTTTTGCGCGCGCGTGGACGCCTCGGCGTGATCCATTGCTTCACAGGCGGAAAAGAATTTGCCGACGCCGCGATCGCCCTCGGCCTCCACATCGGAGTCAGCGGTATATTCACTTTCAACAACGCCTCCGACCTGCGTGGCACAGTCCGCACCCTGCCACGAGAGCGCCTTCTGGTCGAAACCGATTGCCCCTACCTAACACCTGTGCCAATGCGGGGCAAACCGAACGAACCGGCGATGCTTGTGCACACCGCAACACGCCTCGCACGAGAGCTCGGTAGCACGCCTGAAGAAATTGGCGCCATTACAACAGCCAACGCCATGCGCCTCTTTTCACCGGAAAATGCATAGTAAATTCGAGTCAATAATACTAGCCGCCTTCTCGCTCTTAGCAAGTGCCGCCGAGCCCGCAACGCTGTACCGCACGGTGGACCGCACGTCGTCGTTCGACCCAATAAAAACCGAGGCCGTCGGTGACATGCGCTGCGTTGCCCTCGTCTACGAAACACTGCTCGAATACGAGTACGACACGCGTCCCTACAAACTGCGCGGATGCGTCGCGGAATCGCTGCCGGAAGTTTCCGCTGACGGCACCGTGCTCACCTTCCACATTCGCGAAGGCATTATGTTCGGCCCCGACAAGTGTCTGGGTGTGGACCCTGCCACGGGCGGCCCGGCAACCCGCGAGCTGGTTGCCGAAGATGTGGTGTATTCTTTCAAGCGCCTGGCCGATGCTAAACTGTCGTCGTCGGGCTACTGGACCATCGAGAACAAAATCAAGGGCATCGACGAGTTCAGAAAGGCATCTCTATCCGAAGAGCCAACCGACTACTCGCGCGGCATCGCCGGCCTGAAGGCTCTTGATTCCCGCACCTTGCAGATCACTCTCGAAAAACCTTCGCCTGATTTCCTCTGGGTTCTTGCCATGCCTTATACCGCTATCGTGCCAAGAGAGGCCGTCGAGAAGTATGGCGTCGATTTCGACTCGATCGAAGTCGGCAGCGGCCCATTCAGACTCGTCAAATGGCGCCGCGGCTACCGGATAGAATTCGAACGGCGTCCGGGACGCGACGCCACGCGCGACGCCACCCCGCTGCTCCCTGGCGCGGAAACCGCTGTTCCAATTGAGAAGCTCGTCTACCTGGTGATGGAAGATGCATCCACGCGCTGGCTCTCGTTTCTTGATGGAGGGCTGGACGTCGCTGGCGACATATCACGCGACAACTGGGACGCCGTCGTCAACCCGGACGGCACACTCACGGAAGAAATGGCGCGGCGAGGAATCATCCTCAAGTCGCAACCCAGCCTCGACACTTATTATATCGGCTTCAACCTTGACGACCCCGTCGTGGGACCCAATAAAAAACTGCGTCAGGCGATGTCGTGCGCATTCGACACCGATCAATGGATCAAGCTCAACAACGGACGCGTAGCCGCCGCTGACGGCCCCGTCCCGCCCGGCATCGAAGGCAAACTTGAAACGGCACACCCATATTCTTTCGATCTCGAAAAAGCCAAGGCGTTAATGGTCGAGGCCGGATACCCCGACGGTATAGACCCTTCGACCGGGCGCCGCCTGACGCTCACGCTCGACCTCGGACGCACCGACCAGGAGATACGCGAATCAGCGGAGCTTTTCTCGGCATTCATGGATCGCATAAACATAGTAGTCAACCTCCAATACAACAACTGGCCTTCGTACCTGCAAAAAGTCGGCCGCCGGGAAGCGCAGATTTTCCTCATCGGCTGGATGGCCGACTACCCCTCTGCGCTAAATTTCATGCAGCTTTTCGTAGGCCGGAACTCTTCGCCGGGACCTAACCGCGCAAACTACAATAATCCAGAGTATGACACCATTTTCGACAAGGCGGACACCGAACTCAACGACAACGCGCGGCTAGACCTCATACGCCAGATGCAGGAGAAAGTGCGCGAAGACTGCCCTTGGATTTTCATGCACCACCGCAAAACACACTTGCTTCTCAACCCTCGCGTGCGCAACATGACAATCCACGACTTCCCCTATGGCGCTGAAAAGCACTGGCGGGTGGGGAATAGGGAATAGGGTGTAGGTATTAGGTATTGGGAAACCTCTTCATGGCGCGGAGCACACTAGCACCTAAAACCTAGTACCTATCACATAAAACCCTTCACTTCTTCCCGTATTTCTCGGCCCACTCGGCTTTCATCTGCCTCATTTCGTCGTTGAGCTCGACTGGCTTGCCCGGGCACTGGTTCTTTTCGTCGTATAGCCAATGCCCGAAGTTGTCGCGCGCCACAGGCATGCGTTTTGCCACCGGCGGCGGTTCTATGGCCGGCGCAGGTTTTTCCGCATACCAGTAACCGACTGACGACATCTCGTTGGCGAGGTGGTTGCCGTGGCCGTGTTCTATGGTTACCTTGATTTCCTTTTGGAAGCGGACCGGGTTTTCGATATGGAACACGTAGCTGGTCTGGTAGCCGCCCTGATCCCATGGAGTTATGGAGGGCACAATCGTCGTCCGCCCCTCAAAGACAGAGCTGCCGTTGCGATGGAACGCGTTGTCCTGCATCCCCCATGCCTGATTGAGGTAGTCCTCCGATCCGGTGCCGTGCAGATCTGGCGGCCACTTGTAGCCATCGACCCAGATCATGTCGTCTCCCTCACCCCACCAGTCGCCGCGGAAGTTCGTTACGCTAAGGTTGCACCCTATGTAATGGCCGCGTCCTTTTGTTTCCATAATGACGTAGTTGTTGTCCCAAGCCAGGCGTTCCTTGTTGGCTATGTTCGCCAGGTGCGAGCCTGCGCGGTTGGACGCGATCTCGGGGCCCCATCCGCCGAAGGGATTCGTGCGGCGGAACTCTGCGTGCAGCAGGCCGGTGTCGGCGGGCATGTCGGTCATGGTCTCGTAGTCGATGTAAAAGTATTGGTTGTGGATCTCGTCGCTCTCGTTTACCAACTCCACCAAGGCACGCTCATTAAATGGCATCGGCAGGTAGCAGTTGAGCGCACATCCCTTGTTGAACTGGTACGGGAAGCGTGTCGAAGCGGTAAAAAACTCGGATTGGTAAGAAGTAACTATACCATTGCCGAGGCCGAAGAAATCGCCTATCGGACACAGAATGCTTGGAAACTTCGCATTGTCCCAGGTTATCTTAAGTAGACATTCGCGATAGTGGTTGCCCTGGGTCATCCAGATGTGCGTGATCTGGCCGGGGCCCTTGATGTCCGCCAGGACACGCGTCTCGCCGGGCTTTATCTGCCACGAGTCGCCATTGCGCCCCTCGGTGTTCCAAGAGGATGCCCTCCCAGTGCGGCGGTCGCGTATACGTGTGATCTCATTCAAGCTCATTTTCATGTCTCCGTAATTCAGTTGCGATTATTGTTTTGCCGCGGTGATCCACCGCCAAACTAATACCGCAGTTTATACCACATCCCGGATTGCGCCTCAAGGTCAAACGCCGGAGGGTAACTCCGACGCTCCGCCCAGAGCAATGGCCGTTCCTTCCCGCGAACGTTAGTGAGCGCATCGGAGAACATCGGAGTTAAAAATCACGCCCCATCCTAATCTTAATCTTAATCTTAATCCTAATCCCATGCGGCGGCAGAGGCCTGCCGCCCTCCACCGACGACGCGAAGCTTTTGCTACGTGGGGGTATCACGCGATTGCGCGACGACGCAAAGCCCTTGCTATGTGGTTTTTTGGAAGCCTGCGGGCAAGAGCCTGCCCGCAGGGAGTGGTTAAAACGGGGCGGGGCAGATGGCACGGAGCTGTAGCCTATGCGGGTGAGCGCCTTGCGCGAGTATGGCGCAGGCACACACTACGGCAGCTAAGCATACTACCTAGAACCTAACACCTTCTTATAGGGCCTCTACCTCAAAAATGGAATGTTCCGAACAAGATGTTTTTGGCTGCTTTCATGCGTTCTTCTTCCGTTACCGCAGGATCATGAGCGTCGGATGGCAATATACCTCGTAGGCGCCTATATCGACTATGAAGCTGCCGATGCGCGGGTTGCCGTCCAGATCGAACGCCGTGGGTTCGCCCTTCGCCATCCAGAGTTGGTTAGTCCCCGCATCAACGCACGGTGAATTGCCCATCAAGCGGAAGTTGCCAGCAGCCGCGCTCTTGAAGAGGGGATCGGCAGAGATCGTGCCGGCATCGGCGACAAGCGTGCCGGTGTAGTCCGGGTTGTTACCAATGATGTCGTTGTGATCCAATGTATAGCGCCCTACGGGATCGCCTTCAGCCGCAAATCCGGCCGCAGTGTTGTTCATTACAATGCTGTTGCGGAGGGTCATGTTCACCGTGCTGCGGGTGTAGAACGCGTTGCCCGTGTTGCCGTATACGACGGAGTTTTCCATCGTCCAAGGGGAGTGCACCCAGTGCGAGGCTTGGTTCACACCGCCCACACCGTTTCCATAAACCATACACTGGCGGATCAGCAAGAGTCTCCCATAATAAAAGTCCGCGCTCTCGCCGCGCAGCCCGGATCCATTGTTGTTCGCCATCTTGGAGTTTATGATTTCGGAGTTAGATCCGCAGAAAACTTGAACGCCATCGCCGTAGTTGTTGTGGAACGACGATCCGCTCACGCTGGTGGCGGTGGCGAAGTTCAAATAGAGTCCGTCGGACCATGCGCCGTAGCTTTCACAACCGGCAATCTCGCAGAACTCAGTGCGGTCGAGGCGTATGTTGTGGCTGTAGGCTCCAGTAAAGGCGAGTCCTTCAAGCGTGACGTTTCCGGAATCGGCTATTCTCAAGGCGTTTTCCGTGAGCGACGCGTCTATGACTGCGCCCGGGGCGCCTCGCAGCGTCGTGGGTCGCGTAGATGAACCGGATTTAGTAACAACGACGCTTTCTTCGTACGTTCCGGCGGCGATTTCGATTACATCGCCGGGTTCCGCGACAAGCAACGCGTTGGTGATCGTAGCGAACGCACCCGCTGTCGTGCCGGAAAGGCCGTCGTTTGCATCGCTGCCGTCGACACGCACGTAGTACGTTGTGGGTGTCGGTGTTGCCACGCGCACTCCCGTCGGATACACGCCCATATCAACCCCGCCCTTGCCTGTCCCGGCGGACGGAGAATCTTCGTAGAGGCGGAAGTCGCCCTTTCGCGCGTCGACAAATGATGGATTCTCGCTTATGCAGTTCTCCAGCGCATTTGTGACAAAGCCGGCGAAGTTATAGCCGTTTGCGATGAAGTTGCAGTTGTAGTTGAACCCTGACGTTGTCTCCGTTCCTGCGATGCCGTACGAACCGTTACAGGCGATTATTGTATTGATGTTTGTGATGTTCCCCCAGTGGTTCAGCAGAATACCATTGGCTTTGTTCGCATAGATCACAGAGTTGTTAAAAAGCCACTGTTTGACGTCGCGAGAATTAATATAAACACCGTTGAAATTCGAAGAAATCAGGCATTCGCGTAATTCGACGCGCAAGCTCGTTCCTGCGTCATTTACACCGTTTCGTATACCGCAGCCGACGTTGTTATCGAAGCCGTTGTTCTGGAAGCGGCAGCGCAGGAACAGCAAATCAGGAGCTGTCAGCAAGTAAACTCCGTTATTTGCGTTTCCGCTGAACGAGCTGTCCACGATTTCGTGTAGACCGCCATTCATAATCGTAAGGCCGTTTCCACTGTTGGCGGTGCTGTTCACGTTGCTGACAAAACAGCTTCCCGCTCCGTCAAAGACGATGCCCGTATCAGTGGTTCCCGCCACATTAAAATCCAGAAGCCTGACGAACGAAACTCCCTGCAAAGTAAGCGCGGGGCCGTTCGTGCTTGTCAAGGTCACGTCGCCCTCGGTGCGGATCGTGACCGGCGCCCCAAGGTTGCCGCTGACAGCAACCGTCACATTGCCGGTGTAGATGCCCTCTGTCACAATAATCGTGCCGCCGGGCATGAGCGAGTCCGCCGCGTGCGATACGGTCCGGAACGCCTCGGATGGCGTGTTGCCCGTGCCGACGTTCGCGTCATTGCCGTCCATGCGGACATAGAATGTCTCCGGCTCCGGAAGCATTTCAATCGGCCCATATGGGTAGATTCCCATGTCCACGCCACCCGTGCCAGTGCCTATGCAAGGAGACCCCTCCCAGAGATGGAAATCGCCTTCACCTGGGTTGGAAAAGGCGGGGTCGAGAGAAATACAGTGTGTTCCTGGGATAATGTACGAGGCGTAGTTGACGCCGTTGCCGTAAACGTCAGAGTAATCCACTACGTATTTGCCGGTGCCGGCTTGATTCAAGCCAGTTCCGAGGTTGTTTGCTACTATGCTGTTGAAAACCCTCATGTCGTTGCGGTGATTGATAGAAATACCCGAGGCACTATGACCATAAATAACGGAGTTGGTTATGTTCCAGTTCGAGCACTGCGCAGTATTGCCGTAGTCGCTGTGGCACTGGATGCCCGACGCGTTGTTGTATATGGCGCATTCCTGTATTATCCAGTCGTAAGCGCGGTTCAAACCGTAGCTTGTGGTGTCCTGACCTCGTATGCCATTGGCCTTGTTGTGATGCGATTCGACGCGGAAGAATGTGTTGTCGGCGCCGCCGCTGCACTGGATGCCGTCGTCCATGTTGTAGTGGAATGACGAATCAACTACACGGTTCGCCGGAGACCGGAGGAAGTATATGCCGTCTTTCGAGTTGTTGCGCCCGATGCAGTTCGTAATGAAGCTGCCACTCACATGATCCAGCATGAAACCATGGTCTGAACTTCCGAAAACCTCGAACCCCGAGATTTCGACGTGGTGGACGTTCTTGAGCAGGAACCCGTTGACTCCTCCATCAAGCGATACAGCGCCCGTGGCGCGGAAAGTTGTCGGCACTGTGACGGAACCGCCTTTTGTAACATTTACCTGCCCCACATAGGCACCGGCACCCACTAGAACGATGTCGCCTTGTCCAATCACAGAAGCGGCCTTCTGGATCGTCGCGAAGGCTCCGCCCGGGGCATCGCCCAGGCCGTCGTTTGAGTCGCTGCCGTCAGCGCGCACGTAGTAGGTCGTCGGCACCGGAACCGCCACGGCGGCGGCATTGGGGTACGCGCCCAAGTCGGTTCCGTCCGCGGCCAAGTCCAAAGCGGCGGAATCTGCGAAGAGACGGAAATCCCCGTTGGGAGCATCAACGAATGAAGGATCTCCATAGACGTTGTTCCCCAAGTCCTTCGCATTGCCGCCAAAGTTGGAAGCAGTGGCGAATATCAACGTTTTGGAAACGTTTATGGTGGTTCCCTGGGCATTGAATGTTCCACCAGACTGAATATCGGCTACGATGCAGTTAGTCACTGTGACCACATCATCGTGATACGCCGTGACCGCCACACCGGTATGCCGATAGATTGTGCAGTGTTCGATTAAAGGCCTTGTTGTTCCCCGATGATTGAAGTAAAATGCGTGGCCAAGGTTATCTGCCACGATGTTGTTGCGAAAGATGGAACCATCACAGCCTCGTTTGCTTCCGTCAGCATCGCCGACTCTCAAACCATGGCTTGCATTGTGGGAAACGCGGCTTCCCTCCACAACTATTCCAGGCGATTGGACAAGCCAAAGACCCGTGCGGGTGTTACCGAAAACATCGCAATTCGATATCACGGAATCAGCCGAGTTCGTCGTGAAAACGCCATCCCATATGTTGCTGCAAATAGCGGCATTCAGAACATCCGCATAATAAGTGCTTGTCAACCTCACACCGTGGTTGGCGAAGCGCCGGACAGTCAGCCCATCGATTTCAACGTAGGAAGCACCATTGATGTCGATGCCGTTGAGGAGCGTGCCGCCGCCGTCGAGAACCGGCGTCTCGCCGGCTTTGGCGACTATGCGGCTGGGCGTGGCGGGCATGCCGGATTGGGCGGCACCTAGAGTGACTGCCTCTGTATATACGCCTCCGGCAACTTCGATCGTGCCTTTGGGGAACGCCGGATCATTGACCGCCGCTTGTATGGTGGTGTAGGCGTCCGCCCACGAAGTGCCGTCGCCAGCGCCTGTAGCCGCGGCATCGACGTATATCGTAGAGGCAGAGACCATGCCGGCCATGCTGGCTAGAATGAGCCCCAGGAAACGTTTTATTGCGTTCATGTCCATTCTCCGAATTTTGTTTTGGCAGTTTTCAGGCAAAGGCGATGCCCAACTGTTAAAGCTTTTTTTAACATATCCTGACCATGAGCGCAACAACAAAATATCGCGATTGAACAAAAAACATTTTTTGGACAATAAAGGAGGCGTCTCGCGAAGAAACTCTTGCCATGCAAAATATTTGAGGATCTTTGCTACATCGAGCTGGAGTTCAGCGTTCCCACTTATGCCACCTGGGCTATTTACCGCAATATCCTGGAAAAATGGGGAAAGTCCAAGGTCTATATGGTCACAACAAGCGATTTCGCCGATTCTTTCGAGAACAACCTCCCCGGCAGGGCATTCATCAAGCTCCCGCGGTCAATTCAGGCGGGATAAACCAGCTGCTTCCTCTCATTAAAGAACCCTCTGTAAGCCAAATAGCATGATATGAAAGAGGCTATTGAAGTGGTCGAAAGCATCATGAACGTAACCATGATCTGATATTTTACCGCCTCGACCGGGGGCGTCCCGGCGAGTATAAGGCCTGTCATCATGCCGGGCAGGGCCACAATGCCCACAGTCTTCGCCGAATCGATGGTTGGCATCATGCCTGTTCTCACGGCGTCCCTGATGATTTCGATGGAAGATGGCAGGATGTCGGCCCCGAGCGAGAGTTTTGTTTCAACGTCCTCTCTTTTATCCCGGAAATTCGCCATCAACTGCTTGTGGCAGAGTCCTATCGCTATCATTGAATTGCTGACAATCATGCCGCTGATGGGGATAATCTGATAAGGCTCGTATTTAACAGCACCAGATAGAACCAAAATCGACAGCGTTATCAGGGCGCCAGCCGAAATCGACACAAACGAAATCTTAAACCCGTTTTTTATCCCCTTGCCTCTTTTCGCGGCATTGTACGATGCATTGATGGTCATGGCCAATAGAAGCAGAGTTGTGAAAACGGGGCTTTCGAGTTCGAAGATGTAGCTGAGCAAATACCCTATTGCGACCAATTGCACAACAGCTCTTATTGCGCTGACCGCGATCTCCTTTTCCAGCTCCAGTTTTTGAAAATAGGAAAATAAAATCGAGATCTCGTTAGCCAATAGCCAGCGCAACACGCCCGCCGCCCGGCGGGAGCCGTGCAGACCCCTTCGTGTGAAGTGCGCCCATTATGGCACGGAGAGGCAGGC
>JALHHX010000192.1 GCA_022837245.1 Lentisphaerota bacterium | reverse complement strand
GAAAATGGGTGTTTATTAAAGTTTTGCAGTAAAGTTGAACTCTCGGTTTTATTTGTTTTTTTGGTAAAGTACCTAAACGAGAACGCCTGTTTGAAAAGTCCGATCACCGAGGGCTTGCCCACCCCGTTTTCGGCACCCAAACACGTCCGCAAAACCATGTAAAATTTTCGCGCTATTTCTTTTTCGGACTCCGTTTTTTCCATCGAACTTCGGCTTCTTGAGGCTCCTTCGAACACGAAAATGCGCGTATAGACGCTGTTGGGGTAGACCTTATTTGGTGATTTGACAGTAATTTTTGTTATAGGGGAAATCTGCGGAAATCCCCATTTCAGCATGCCCGGCGGGGTAGCGAGGTGCCGGGACAGGTGGCTTAATTCTGGTCATAATCAGGTTATAAATACAGGGTGGTCAGCCAGCCTGTCGCCGGCGGCCCCGCAAGGAAACAACCCATGAAATCAATTCGCACACGATACCCGTGGCCCGCCAGCGCCATCGGGGCGGCGGACATGCGGATGCTCTTTCTAGTCGCTAGTGGCTAGTGGCTAGTCGCTAGCCGCTAGGACTCACCGCGAACCCCTTGTGGCAGGGTCACGGCCAGGCGAGGCATAAATGGCATCCGGGGATTCGGCTGGATGCCGGGCTAGCCGCTAGGACTCACCGCGAACCCCTTGTGGCAGGGTCACGGCCAGGCGAGGCATAAATGGCATCCGGGGATTCGGCTGGATGCCGGGATCGAACGACCACGGTGACGATTCGTTCGGAGGCGCGCTCGGGGCGCCTTCGGACGATATCTGTCCACCGTGTTGTTCGCTGCTGTGCTCTATTTGCACCGCTTCAACCAAGGGCTCAAAGAGCCTGCGCATGAAGCGATTCGTGTGCCACCACTGCCACAGGGCCATAATCCCAAAAATGACGACGAGAGTGGCGAGCGATTGCCAAACCTTGAGCACCGTGTCTTGGCAGTTGCGCAGGCGGAGAATCCACCACCCGAGATAGGAACCAGCGATGGCAAACCCGAAGAAGAGCGCCCACTTCACCACGAACACGGGTTTCATGAGGATTGGGCCGGATGTGCAAAGAACGACCGAAGCGGCGGCAGCAAGCGCGCACGTGATGCCGAACAGGAGTGGCTGCGTGCGAAAGATGACCATGCCAGCGGCGACCGAGACAAGAAGGAGGGGTGCGTCAGACCAGATCTGCATGAGCACCTGCCAGCGTGTCTGCGGTCGCACAGGAAGATCGTACACGATGAAGTCTGTGAGTTGGATGGCCAGCATCATCCACAATGCGATGCAGACAAGCAGCGCCACGATAAAGCTGGTGATCTGTCTCATTCTCTCCTCAGCGAACGTCACAAATCAGCGGCGCGGTATTCCGCGTACGCTGAATTTGTCTTGTTAGGGCTGTTGTTCTTCCTGTCGTTTGTTTCGCTCGATTCTCTTCGGGATGAAATCATCCTGGACGATGGCTTTGATGAATGCCTCGTCCCACTTCTCACGGGCATCACCTTCAAAATAGAAGAAGCCGTCTTCTCCGAGAATCTTGAAGAAGCCACCGTAGTAGCTGAGAGCAAGTTGCTTCTCGGTTCCATCCTTGAGCTTTGCAACCGCAAGACGGCTTCCTTTCCACATCACCCGTTCATCTTTAAACTTGGCATCGAGTGCCAGTTCCTGAAAGAGCTCGGGAGCGAAAGACGCTTGAAATGCGTTGTCCAAATCTTGCTTCGAGTATTCGGAACCCCCAAGACTCTCAAGCCCCTCAAGATCGTAAACCGTGATCGTTTTGATCTGACCAGCTACGGTATTCAGATTGGGCGGCTCCTTCTTGCATCCGGCCAGAAATCCGAGACAAGCCATCAGGATCAAGGTTGATTTCATCATTCTTTTCATTCATTGCCCTAACGCTACTCCTCAGGCGCGGCCTTTAGGACGTCGCCTGCAGGAGATGGTTCGAGGATTTCCTTAAGCGATGCGATGTTGGAACGGTGGATATCTTGCCAGCGGGCAGATAGACCGTTTGTTTCCATCGAGTTCATATGATTGAGAAGATTATTCGAGTCGATCTGCTCTGCAATGGTCTTGAGTTGATCTGATTCAGTCCATGGCGGAACTTGGGCAAAACTGGTAAGGATTGAGCAGGCCGCCACTGCATCTACCTGATTCGTCCCCCTTGCGTGTTCCCACATAGAGGGAAGGATGTGATCCTTTTCGCATTTCCACACTCGACCCATGAGTCGAGCCGCCTCCTGCGCGTCCAAGGCGTTCTCGGAAGTTGTTGCCAAGTACTGCTTCCACTCTTGAAATGCCGCCTCACGCTCGGCACATCCGAAACACAGAAGCGGCAGTATCCAGAGAAACAGGATTCTCTTCATTTCTTTACTCCTCGAACGTTGCGGCTGAGGCGCGCTGTTAAGCGTCGCCTCCAGCCGTCTTGTTCTGCTTTTTTTGATTATTCTTCAGATATTTCAATGAAATATCTCATTCGCACGTCAAATGACTGCTCTTCTCCATCAATCATTGCAGTAACTATCGTATGACGAGTAAACCAATGAGGATGATTAATTTCTATTTTGAAGATCAACCCAAGCAAGATCACCAAACCAATAAGAGAGAGGGGTAAAAAGATCTTGAAGTTATTAGTCAAGAAGTGACCTTTCTCTGCAGATAGCGAGCAACCGAAGAAGCTCAGCACGATACCAAGTGCCAAAAAGCCAGAGCCGATACCAAATTCCTTCCAGTCAGCCTGTGGAACATTATACGGCTCTGGCAAGAGCCAGAGCATACTATCCCATATTAAAACAGCCCCCCAAAGGGTCATCGCAATTCCAGCAAGCAGGAGGGGGATGAAGATTGGTTTATTTACTCTTTTTTTTGGCTGAGTTGGGCATCCGCAATTGGGACATACTTTCGCTTCATCACTGATTTCGTGGTCACATTCTCTACACTTGATAATCGCCATGGTTTTCTCCTGTTAGTATTTTGCAGAACGGCCCGGCGCACCGGCGGCGCGAAGCGACGTACGGTGCCGCCGATGGTTCGGCACATCATCAGAATGCCGCGTTGATAATCGGAAATCCATAAATCTCACCGGGGAAGAACTGAAGTAACACGCCGTTATCTGCACGGTTCAACAACCCTATCTGGACTCCATGTAACACACGGGCATAGTTCTTGAAGATGGCGATTTGGAGCCCGTGAACCTCGTCTGCCTCATTCACGAGTGTTCCTATCTGCACCCCGCGAATCCTGTCCGCAAAATTCGCGATCCCCAACTGAATGCCCGAATACTCATAGCGTTTGTCTGCGGGCATTCCGCGAGGCATGCCACTCTGTTCTGGCTCGCGCCAACTCGTCACGCGACTTGAATGCGCAAGTTCGTCACGGGGCAAACTCATTGGGCCTTTGTTGCCGGAGTCATTGAACAGTCCGACTTGAACGCCTCGCAGATGGATCAACGGGGCAACGTCCTCCACCGCGCTTGCAGATGGCAAATGAACTTCGCCGATGGCACCGAGTCCGCCAACGAAATTGATGAGCCCTATCTGAATTCCGTCAAACCCGCGAGCCCCGTTCATTACGCCAAGTTGGATGGCCGTGAGATCATCGGCGAAATTGACAACGCCCAAATCCAGGCCCGCGACTCTTGCGTTGTGGCCTAAGAGAATATTCGCACGTAGGCCGTAGACTTCTGTCTCTGTCCGGAAGAGTTGCGCTGGCGGACAGAGTGATAGTTGTATTGGTGTCCAGTCTGCGGAAACAGCATCAAGGACGGTCAGCGCCATAAATGTAACCAGCAATCTTTTCATCGCCTGTTCCCCCGAATGAAACTGATTTCAGAACCATTGGCCACCACAATTCTCGCACACATGTACCTTACGTCCGTCAACCTCGGGGTGGTCAGGCTTCCCTCGGTAGACGCAGTAACCGCCCCGGCCCCAACCACAGGAGGGACACTCGAACGTGCAGACGTTGGAATCCTCGCAACCCGTCATGAGAAAGCACACAGCAAGTAGCAGGAATGCTACTGCACCGGCGATCAGGTTTCGCGTCTTCATAAGGGCTTCTTTTGTGTTGCCGAACAGTGTTATTGAGCCTACTTCGCGCAAGGCATACCTCACGTGAATGGGGAAAGTTTATTATTTCTACTGGCACTTGTCAAGGGTTGAAAACTGCTTATTTTAGGCAATATTTTATTAAGGTTCCAGTTTTCGCTTGCTCACCAGGTAGGCTTTATGTAAAATACGAGGT
>JALHHX010000191.1 GCA_022837245.1 Lentisphaerota bacterium | reverse complement strand
ATGTACATTACCGGGTCCGCGACGCATGAAGCGCCTTTGTTCGCGAAGGGACTGTCCTGGTAAATTCCTCCGGTGATCGCACATGAACCGCATGCCACCAGCCACGAAGGTTTGGCGACCGCGCTGAAAGTCTTTTCAAGCGCCAGCTTCATGTTGTCGGTGACCGGACCAGTGACTAGAACCACGTCGGAATGGCGCGGGGATGCCACAACTTTGATTCCGAAGCGCCCCATGTCCCATGCAAGCGTATTGAGAACGTTGATGTCGAGTTCGCATGCGGCGCACCCTCCTGCGGAAACCTGGCGAATCTTTAGGGAATTGCCAAGCAACTTACGGACGTCCGGGGGTGTATGCTCAACAGGCGGATTCTGTTCACCAGGCTTGACGATGAGCGCCTCGCGGGTAAATGCCGCCATTCGGTGTTCTTTTGAAAAAGTTATACGCGGACATGCCTCTGAGCATCTGCCGCAGAAAACACACTTGCCGAGATCTATCGCGGGTTTTAAATCAGTGGTGAGTATTGCTTTAGTGGGGCAGAGTGCTGACACTGCCACGGCATCCGCCTCCGTTGCGTCTGGCGAAATAACAGGGCGTCCCTGGAATCTATCGGGGAGTTTTGGATCCTCCTTTGGGAACTTGCCTGTGCGGTAGCCTTGGTTAAATCGTGCTTTAAGGGTGGTGATCATCTGTTCTGGTTATTCTCTCTCATTAATTGGAACATTAGCATAATTCCAGTTCCAATTCAATAGAGGGACGTTGGAAATAAGGTTTGACATTTCTGCACGTATTAACCCCGGTATATCAGAAGTGGGAAAAGCTATCTTGATGTTGCAATGAGCACCCAGTCTCCATGGAAAGGCGGGAGGAAATGTAAAGAGATGTGCCTTTCCAACTGACTCCCGAATGCCTTCGGTCATTGCGAGCCACACTGATAGCTCCTCATCAGTGTTGACCGGACGGTCTCCCCCGATCACCCAAACAACATCTGCGTCGCGGTAGCACGCGCCACAACGCTGTCGACGTGCTTCCAACAAGCCTCTGCTACGAGACATGCCAAGTAAAGCTAAACCCTGACCCCTATAGCCTAAACCCTTACTTACGCTATTCGCCGATGATTTTGATCAGGATGCGTTTGTCGCGGCGTCCGTCGTATTCTCCGTAGAATATCTGTTCCCAGGGGCCGAGATCCAGCTTGCCGTTCGTCACCGCCACGATCACTTCGCGCCCCATGATCTGACGTTTGAGATGAGCGTCGGCGTTGTCCTCGAAGCCGTTGTGGGCATATTGAGTGTAGGGTTTTTCGGGGGCGAGCTTTTCGAGCCATTTCTCGAAGTCAGAGTGGAGGCCAGATTCGTCGTCATTTATAAAAATGCTGGCTGTGATATGCATTGCGTTGACGAGGCACAGTCCCTCGCGGATTCCGCTTGCTTGCAGTTCCTTAACCACTTCGGGAGTAATGTTCGTGTATCCACGTCTTGCCGGCACGTTGAACCAAAGTTCTTTTCTGTGTGATTTCATGCGTATACCTTATCATGGAAAAACACCATGTTTCAATAGGATCAACACTGTTTTGCCCGCTGGTGATGGTGGGCGCTGCGACAGAGTCTGGATCAGCGCGCCGCCTGTGCCCGCGCCGCGGCTTCCGCCTCTTTATAGGAATTGCGGAAGAATATGACCCATTCGCGCATATAGTCCATGGTGTCGTATTCGGAGGCGATCCGGCCTGCGTTTTCCCAGGTGATGGGCAGCGGCTTGTCTGGCATGCGCCCGAGAAGAGCCATGGCCTCTGGATTCTTTTCCGGGCCTCCTGTTTCGATTATAGCCCGCCAGGCAGAGCGAAGTTCAATTCCGGAATCCATGCACATGGCGCGGATCAACTGGCGGAAGAAGCCGAAGTGCGGCGAAGTCCATCGCTGCTGGTAATCAAACGAGCCCGCGAGATGATAGGCGTCAACTTCCGGATCCAGCAAAGCGTCCGAGGTATATAGGGCGTGTTCTTCGGCACGGCGTTGCACGTCGGGGTGCTCAGGATCAGGGTAGAAGTCGCGGCGTATGGGAAGACGACGAAGGGCGGATTTTGCAGGACCGCCTGGTGTGCCGGGGCGGTAGTTCCAGAGTCTCTGGCCGTCATCGGAAAGAACGAATTCGATGAAGCGGCGCGACACCTCCGGGTTCGGAGCGCCGCGCAGGAGGCTGATCGGATCGCCGCTGATGCTGGAGCCGCCGAGCGGTGTGACGTAGTCAAGGCGCTCCGCGTCTCCCACCTTCGTGACCTCAGCTTGGACACGGCTGTAAAAGTCGATCGATATGCCGGCTGCGGCGTCGCCCGACGAGACATCCACGGAAACTTTTCCAGATCCATCGGTGAAGTAGCGCGCATTTGCGCCAATTATCTGCACTAGGCGGATGCCTCGCAACCAGCCTGCCTTCACGTCATCCTGATACCTTTGTGGTACGCCTTCAGGCATCGTGCCGGACGGCAATTTCGCTGCCGAAATCGCTTCCTCGAACATGCGGATCTGGTCTGCAGTCCAGCCGGCTTCCATTACCGCGTCGCGACATTCCGAATGAATGATCATCTCGTATGCCTTTGCGATGGAGCCGGATTTGGTTGGATCGGTTACCCCGAGTTCGCCGAAATACCGTGGGTCGGCAAGGTCGCGCCAACGCGATGGGTTCTTCTCAATCCCAAGTTCGCGCAGGCGGTCGGGGTTGGAGCAGATGCCGAATCCGGACAGAACGGCACTGTAGAAGACGGGAGAACGCCAGACTTCGCCACCGAGGCCTTCCGGCATCATCTCGACGCCGTCGGCGTCGGTAAGGATGCCGGGAGGGACCGCGCCTTCGTCCCAAGGTGCAACGGTGAAGCCCTGGCGCGCGGCGGTCGAGTGGTCGTATGTGCCGCCGCCAAAGAACAGATCTATCATGATACTGTATTTCGCAGGGTCGTCGTGGATCCGGAAATCATTCCAGATTTCTAGAAGGGCTGGGTCTTTCGGTGGACGCTTGTCGATGGCGGCGGAGGCGGAGCCTTCCGGCCATGGGAGGCCTTCGCGTTTGCGGTAGGCTCGGTAAGATGACGTGAACTCGCCTGCTATGTAGCGCATTATCTCGGTGGTGCCGCCGATAGCGCGCCAGTCGATACGAACAGGGGAGCCGTAATGTTCATCGTGCCACTTGGAGAAACCCTGTTCAAATTCGTCGCGGATCACGGCGATGTGCGGCGACACCACGACGAGCACAGGGTCGCCGCTCTTCCATTTGCCGGTGGGTTTTTCTTTCCGGAACAAGAACGGCAACGCAACTATGACAACACCGGCGGCGATGATGGCGAACTGCTTGAGCTTCTGGGAAGTGCCTTTTATGTTCATTCGGCGAGAGCCACGATGTCTTTGCGGTTGACCCATGCGGAGACCTTTCTGGATTCCTCACGCACGAGGATTTCTGGGTTGAGCTGGAACACCGTCATGGTGACCTGCTTGCCGTCGGCTGAGACGACTTCCATCAGATGCTGCGCCGTTTCCCCAAGGTAAACCGTGCCGTGGAGTGTGCCTTCGAAGCGCAACGCGTCAGGTGGTGAAGGATCATCGTCGACGTGAACGGTCTCAGGGCGCACGCAGAGTTGTTTTGCGTTAC
>JALHHX010000190.1 GCA_022837245.1 Lentisphaerota bacterium | reverse complement strand
TGCCGGCTACGACGGGCTCGAATTTGAAGTTGGCCGCTAGCCCTTTCTGATTCTTTCTGATTGCCGCGGCGCTTGTTTTATGTTACATTGTCGATCATGAGAATTTTGATAGCCATATTGCTGTTGCATCTTTTTGCCGGCCCGGCGGCCATGGGCCAGTCGGGTGTGAAAGTCGTGAACATGGGAGCGGCCGGGCTGGAGCTTGAAAAAATCCGCACCGATCTCGCCCCCAAAGCGGTCGGGCAGAAGCCTTCGCTTATAATCTTCTCCGGAGGTCTAAACGATACGGTCAACCCTAACATGCTCAAGTCCCGGGCTGAGTTGCGCAAGGAGTTTTCCGGTATTTTTTCTGAGCTGAAAAAGGCGGAGTGTCCTGTGATAGCCCTGACCATACCGCTGGTGCACGAGCATGGGATGATCAAGCAGGTCGATCCGGCACTCTACGGGGGCATATCACCTTCAAACAGAATCATCGAGGCAAACAGCTACATCGTCAAGTTAGGCGCCGAACAAGGGGTGGAGGTTGTCGACGTTAACGCGGCTTCCGCCAATAGCGCCGATTTCCTTCAGCGCCGTTTTGCATTACCCAGCATAGCCGGCCACGAGGCCATTGCCGCCGCATTGCAGAGCGTCATTTCAAAGAAAAAGTTTAGCACGGAAAAGATCGTCTGCGTCGGCGATGAGATCACTTACGGGGCGGGCGTCAACCGTCCGGGCACAGTCATGGGCGGTGCGTATCCGGCGGCACTGCGGCGCTTCCTAACCCCTGGCCTCACATCGAGCGTGGTAGGCTCGACGGCGGGGGCGGTCGCCTCCGCGAATACTAAGAGGAAAGGCTCGTCTGGATCTTCAGGCTCGACTGGCGGATCCGCGGCACGTGAGACGCTTAAAGCCGGAGGCTCGGTTTTCTGGCCTAATTATTTGGGCGAAGGCACAGTTTACACGCGCGGCGTGGCCAACATGCCGCTTGCGGAGAATTCGGCCGAAATCGCCAAGTACATGAAGGAAATGCCTGGCAAATACAACAACAAAGGCGTAATCACATCGGTAAACGCGACGTTTTTCAACCTGCCCATATATGTCGTCGATTCCTCGGATCCCGAGACTCCGCGCCCTAAAGTCTACTTTAGCGGCATTGACTCACGCCGTCCGTACGGCAAGATGAACGAGATACTGTACCCGGAGGACGGCGTGCCAATGCCCTCTTACGCCAAGGCGGCCAACCCGCAGCGCTCGGGTGACAGCGCCATGGCTATATACGACATCAACACTGGCATCATACGCGAGTACTTTTTGATACTCAAGGACGAGGAGGGCAACTGGGGCGGCAACTATGGCGGGTGGTCGCAGGACATGTTTGACCTCGCCAACAAAAACTACGCCATGCAGCACATCGAGGGGACAGACTTCGTCGTCGGCATGATCGGCGGTCTCGCGCAAGTTGGCATTGAAGAGGCGCGCCGCGGCCAGGTTAACCACGCCATATGCTTCACTGCCGCCAATGCGCGCCGTGGCGTCACGTCATGGCCTGCTAAAGGCAACGACGGGACGGACGACAACCCCAACGCTCCGGCTCAGGGGCAGTGGTTCCGCCTGCCGCCCGACCTTGACATTGATTCGTTGAACCTATCGCCATTCACGAAACTGCTCGCGGAAACGGTTCAGAAGTGGGGGGGGTTCGCCTCAGATAAAAACGTCTTCTGCCATGCGTTCAACTGCGAACCTGGCTTCCAGGAAGAGGCACGTACTGGTCAGGATCCGTGGAGGGAGGGCGGCGACTTGTTCAAAAAATACAAAGGCAGGCTCGGAGTCATAAACGACTTCCCGTGGGAGCTTACCGAGTGGGCGCCAGTCGATTGGGGCAAACCCGGCACCGAATACGACTACCGCAAAACCCAGCAGCAAGCGGAATAGCGGATTTCCGTGTGCCGGACATGGTTTCCCAGTAAATTTTGGGGTCTGTCCCCTAAATTGCCCCATGGATTTAAAGTTCAGGCATTACAATGAGGCCATGTTGTGGTATCATGGCGTCAAAGTCCAGGAAACGGCATTTGCGCGACATTGGGGCGGGCATAAATAAAAAGGTGCATAAATAAAAAGGGTAAATGATATGAAAAGAGCTTTTTTGGCAACGATGTTTCTCGTGGCGGCCGCCATGTGTTTTGCGGCGGCTCCGCAGGCCCGGAAAAAGGCGGAGGAGGGCATTGCGCTGCCCCAGGGCGCTCCGGCGCGCGATCCGCGCATCCGCTACTCGGGCAGGTGGGATATGTCCGATGGAAAGCACCCAAAGTGTTCTTGGTCTGGAAGTGCCGCCACGGTGATGCTGCAGGGGACGCGGCTGAATGCGAAAATCAGCACGACCAAGCCGAACTGGATAGAAGTTCTTGTAAACGGGAAAAGCGTTGGAACCATCGCGATTGAGCCGGGCGAGGCGCGCTGGTACAGGGTTGCTGACGGGCTTGCGCCGCTCAAGGCGCATAAAATAATGCTTGTGCGCCGCGTCGAGGCGGCATATGGAGGCGACCTGGGCATTGCGGGTTGGCAGTTCGACCGCGACGCAAAGCTTCTGCAGATGCCGCCTGCAAAACGCGCGCTGCTTTTCATCGGCGATTCAATCACGTGCGGATTCGGCAACGAGGCCAAGGGAGCTTGGGATCCTTTCAAGCCCGAAGAGGAGAACGGAGCGGCCGCTTTCGGTTTCCTCACGGCCCTGGATCTCGATGCCGACTACTACGCAGCCGCCTGGTCCGGGCGCAAGCTTTGGCCAGACAACTCGATGCTGGATATATACGAGCGCACAATGGCGTTCAATCCGGAAAAATGGAACACCAAGAAGGCGCCGGTGCCAGATGCCATATTAATCAACCTGGGCACAAACGATTTCAACATGAACCCAAAGCCCGAGGAGGAGGGGTGGGTGAAGGCGTACATCGGCCTCATTGCCGATCTGCGCAGGGACTATCCGAAAGCGCGCATCTACTGCTGCGAGGGGCCTATGCTGGGCGGCGAATGGCGCGAGAAGTGCAGGGATTGGGTAAAGCGCGCCGTCAAAGAGTCCGGCGACAAGAACATCGCGACGCACTTCTTCGACTACGACAGGTCGGATGGGTTCGGCGCGCTCACGCATCCGTCGGAGGCTGCCCACAAACGCATGGCGAAAAAACTCGCCACAGTGTTGAAGCGCGATCTTAGATGGCAGTAGGCAATATTGCCTTGGAATTTGCAGAGCCAGCCGAAGGGCTTCCCCGCGCACGTCGCGGGGCTGTTCCGACGACGCGGAGAATGTTTCCCATGAAGAGACATCCATTCACGCTCGTACTTGATGATGGAGCCCCGGTGAACGTCATGCATTTCCATGACACGGAGCATCCGCATGGCCTGCTCATGTCAAACGATCTCGCGGCGCAGTTCGTGGAAGTGGGCGCCGAACATGGCGTGAAAGGCAAATTCAGCATAAAGTAAATTTTGGGGTCTGTCCCCTAAATTGCCCCTGGCCGACGAGCAGCGCGACGCGCTCACGCGCGCCGCGGACGCTATCGCAAATCTAGACGAGGCGGTGGAGCATCTCTCGCTGGCGTGGTTCCGCGGCTACTCGCACGTGCAGCCGATTTGGGGCGAGGACGGCGAGGTGCGCGAAATCGCG
>JALHHX010000189.1 GCA_022837245.1 Lentisphaerota bacterium | reverse complement strand
GGCGCAGAACTGGAGACCAAAAACATGAGATCAATTTCCGTGCAGCAACGGATGGCGCGGGAGAGCGGATTCTCCCTGATCGAGGTAATGGTGGCGACTGCTATCTTCCTCGTCCTTGTGACCATGATCGGCGGTGTGTTCCGCCAAGCCACATCGTCTTGGGAAGCCGGATACGCCAGAGCCGAGGGCGGATCCATCATCAGGGGCGTGATCGGCACGATACAGCGTGAGCTCGCCGCTGCCGTGGACGGCCGAGCCTATGGACAGGACTGGAACGGCCCCGTGAAGGTCTCGTCAGGCTCATTGGAGTTCATCTGCCTCAAAAATCCGCCGGAAGACGAAAGATCCGCCCGCGAGGTGCATCGGATCACATATGGCTGGGGTGGCGGCACGATGACGAGGAAGGACGAGAGACTCAAAAACAGCAGTGGGGCATGGTCTGTTGACCGGGCTGTTAACACCATCGTGTATGCGGAGGACGATGACTCCATGTTCTCGGCGGATTTCAAGTTCGAGGCTGTTAATGAAGGACCTGATCAAGGATTCACCGCCGATATCTTCTGGACAATACCAGTCGTCAGGATAGAGGGGACGCTCACGCGCCGGGGATCTTTCAGCGGGCTCGAGGTGCGCTCACACGGCCGCAACGGCGTCCCAAACGACGACGCCACCAAATCAAAGAACGACGATATAATTTCAAACTGATTCCCGGGGTGCCGACATGAAGAGGAACAACGACAACAAAGGATTCACATTGCTGGAGCTTCTGGCAGTGCTCGCGATCATCGCCATTCTAGCCGGGATGATCGGCGTGACGGCGCACAACGCGCGGCAGCGCTCCTACGAAGCCACGGCCAAGACCGAGGTGCAGCAGATCGCAATGGCGTTCAAGGCCTACTGGGTCGCCAACGGCCGCTGGCCCAGTGGATTCGGCAAGGACGAAGTGGAGCTTACCGAAGAGGCGCTCAAGGATCTGCTTGGGATGGGGGATGCGGGCGACCACGTTTACCTCGATGTGTCCCCCGATTCTTTCGAACCGGATGGCAAAAAGCGTTTTCTCGACCCTTGGGGAAACCCGTACGTCGTGACGCTTGATGAGGTTTCGACCACCGAAGAGACGGAAGAGCACGAGGGGCGGGTGCGTTTTCCGAACGCCGAGAAGCACTATTACTCCGACTATTGAGAGACGCGCGCAAAGAGAAGGCAGATTATCATAAGGGGGTTCACATTATGAAAAACGAAAAGAGAGCGGGATCGGCGTTGGTCGTCGTGCTGGGCATGCTGGCCGTGCTTATGGTGATGGCCGTGGCGTTCTCGGTGTTCATGCGCACGGAACGGGCAGGCACCACAAACCTGCGCCATTCCATCGTGGCCAAGCAGACCATGCAGACGGCCATCTCACAGGTCATGGAATCCATAGACAGGTCTTTTGAACACCAGACGAACACCTGGCCGGTCCCCGCATGGCCGGCGGGGGTGCTGTCGTCGTCCAGCGACCGCGATGGCAACTATTACCATTCCAAAGTGCTGCTCAATGATGGAGATGCCCCCAACCCTAAAGCGCGCCTGCAAAACGCGCGCGTGCTCAACCCTGAGATACGCAGGCACCTCTCGCCGGCGCAGCTGGCGCTCGCGGAAAACGCCAAGGTCGAATGGGTTCCCATATATGGGGGCATCTCCCCGAGCAATCTGGGGGCGTCTGAGCCCGGCAAGAAGCAGCCACGGCCGGTGGAGGACGACGTCGTGGGCAGGTACGCGTTCATCGCGCTCAACACAACCGGCCTGCTGGACATGAACCACTACGAACCCACTAATCCAAACACCGACCCAATAAATGGCCTGGATTTCGCAAACGAGTATGAAGTGTTGAATTTCGTGAAGACCCGGGGGGAATCCGGGATGTTCACTTCCTACGCCGACATGACAAAGATCCTCCTTGGCACGAAATATGAAGACTACGCATATGACTACGAAAATGTGGAGGACGATTTCATCATGCGCGACCTCTTCGGCACTTCATACATGTCGGTTGAAGAACGCGCGCCTGACGGCACAATGAAAGTGCCGCTGATGAACCCTGCCGACGCGAAAGACAAAAATGCTTACATCAGATCCATCCACGATGCGTTTAAAAAGGTTTTCAAAGAATCGGACGATGAATACACGTTCTGGAAAAACAACAGTGGAGGACTGCCAGAACTCACGCGGGCACAGCTGGCCACCATAGCGCTGCTCGACTACATGGACGAAGACCACACTTCCTGTGGTGCCGATGTGGCTGCGGCTCTGGCCGGCGCGGACCCCATCAAAAAAGCCTCGGTCAATCCGCTTGACTACCCAAGCACAGAACCAGTCCCGCAGTTCACTGGTTTTTATGCCTTTTTCAAATTTCCCAAGAAATCTGGCGCCCTCCACAATCCCACCTATTCCGGGACAGATTCCACCTCCGGCTTGATGTTCCGCGAATGGGATGTTGGCTTCTATCTTTATGCGACAGTGGCTTCCCTGTCGGATTCAAGGATTGGCGATGATTTCAAAGCAGAGGTTGCGGTTGATTTTTCAATGGTGGCGGATGGCATAAACGAGCTTTTCGGCAGTGACTGGCAGAGAGTGAATCCTGGGAACCAGTTTCAGCCCGTCGCAGGGATAAAACAGGTCAAGTTTGAAGCTCCCCTTTACAAAGCCCTTTACGATACCAATTACGAACCGCATGTCGTATCAGCCATGGGAGATAATATGACTCTGTTTGGTCTGGAACTTGAGAAGATCATGACTGTGCGCGAATACTACAATCCTGACGACACTGCGGGAACACCCAAGATGACTGAATGGGAAGTTTCCTCACCAAACAAGGATCTGCTTTCTGACGTCCGCATAAGCGCAAGGATAATGAAAGGCGCGGAAACAGTCACCCAAATACCAGCTCCAATACTGAATAATCCCGATAAAAGATACCTTGTCAAAATTTCTCCTGGTTTGTACCGGCCGGGCCTTGACAATCTGGAGTGGGGCTGGGCCATGGTCACTGATCCGCGCTTTGGATACAACACGATCAACATAGCGGAAGGACTTTTTCCTGGCAACAGCTACAGCATATGGCTCAACAATGAATTGGCGAGAGCGATCATCGGACAGGGGACAATGAGCCCGGACCTTGTGAACATATGCACCGCCCTTTGCTCAATAGAAGAGGGAGACACTGACGGTACCGGCGAGATAGTCTACCGAGACCAAGGCAACTACCTGATCGATCTTTGGCTTACAAGCGATCAAAACAACGCGAAGAACAGAACCGATGAAATCTCAAGCGGCGCGGAAATCTACCCAGACACGCTCCTTTCATACAAAAGCGGCGCCGCGCCGTATAGCATTTCCGGGGATAAGCATCCGTTTTGCCTGTTCACGCGCGTGGCGAACAAACCGATGGAATCCGTGGGCGAGCTTGGGCGTTTGATGATAGGCCCGTGGGAGACATTCTCGCTTTTCGCCAACTTCCGTCCAAACGGATCCAAAATCCACCACAGGGTCATTGACTATTTCCACGTTCCGGAAGAAGACGCGGGGGACCCGTGGGCGGCGTATCTCGCCGGGGAGGAACTGCCCGTCCCCGGCAAGCTCAACCTAAACGCGCCGCGCGAAGTGCTGTGCG
>JALHHX010000188.1 GCA_022837245.1 Lentisphaerota bacterium | reverse complement strand
TTCTATGCGGTAGATTTCGTCGGTTTTGTCGACGAAAACACCTCTATAGACGCCGATTTGCGTTGTCACTTCGACGTCTGGGATGAACTGGCGGATCAGTTGGACGGTTTCAAGCGTCACCACTTCATCGCGCTTTATTTCGACCATACGCTTTTGTTCGGCATAGCCTTTTCTGAAGAAGACTAATTCCTGCTGTCCGATAGGGATGTCTTTTATTTCCAGAGGCTCAGAGATCCGGTCTGTTTTGTTTGTAGCCGCAACTGTCGTCCCCCTGTCCCTGCCGCCCACGAGCACCGTCACTCCGGCGGGGGAAGTCGCCAGGATGAGACCCCCGACATTGGCCGTCATGCGAAACTCCTCTGTCGCGGACTGGGCGTTGACGAGCATGATCGTGCGCGCCATCGTCTCGTGCGATTCCTTTTCGACACGTATCCTGTATTCGCCGGCGGGGAGATCCTCGAAGGAGATTGGAGATTCGCCTTTGAACTGGTTGTCCAGGTATATGCGGGCGCCTTCGGGGATGGTGACGACCGAGAGTTTGGCGGGGATGGCGTCGAGCGGCGCGTTGAGCGTGAACTTCTCGCCGGCGACGAGTCTGACCTGTTCTTGGTACGTTTTGTAGCCTGGGTTTGATATTTCCACAGAGCTCAACCCCTCCGGTATCTTGTCGACGGTTATGGGGGTTTTGCCGCGTGCTATGCCGTTCACGGTGACGTCGGCGCCGGCCGGGTCGGAGACGATTTCGAGGGTGGCGGAGGAACTTGCGAGCACCGCGTTTATGCGTTGCGGCTTGCCAGAGGTGACTGAGAGGTCTAGCTGCTGGGGTTTATAGCCGTCGAGCGTCATTTCAATTCTGTAGGACCCTATGGGCAACTCCGGCATGAGCAGTGGCGTGAGCCCGACGTTTGCGCCGTCGCGCGTGACCGTGGCGCCGGCTGGCGTGGATTGGACTAGAACGCTTGCGGTGACTGGCTCGAGTTTGACGTGCTCCGCTGGAGTGTCGGCCGTGGCGGTCACGTTGATGAAGGCCGGGTAGTAGTTCTCGAGCCTCATTTCCACCAGATGGCGTCCGGCTTCGACGGGTATGGCGAGGGGTGTTGCGCCGGACGGCATTTTATCGATCGTAACGGAGGCTCCGGTGGGTTCGGATGTGAGCGTGAGCGTTGCTGCCGGCTGCGCCGTGGTTCTTGGCGCCGCCTGCGCGGGCTGGAATATCGCAGTGGCGCAGAGGAGTAGCAACGGCAGTCCCGCTGCGGCGGTGTTGCGGATAATTGTTTTGTTCTTCATGGTCGCCTACCTCTTGATTTCCCTGATACGCGCTTCGGCATCCAGGAGCTTGCGCGTTATTTCCTTGTTGCGGTCGTCTGCGCGGTCGGGTATGACCTGCAGGAGATCTCGAAGCGTTGCGGCGGCAGTTTCCCACTCGCGCGTGTTCATCGCGTGGTCTGCCTGCCAGCTCTTTTCCTTGTAAGTTGTATCCAGGTCGCTCTCGGCAGTTGCCAGTTCTAGAACCGCCTCGTCGTAGAACCCTGGTTTCGGTTCTATCGTCTCGAGGTATGCGATGCTGGACTTGTAAGCTTGAATGGCGGCATAGAGGTTGTCCAGTCTTATGTCGCGCGCGTCCGAATTTTTGCGTGCAACGATTAGCTGTTCATATGCCAGATCCATCAGCTTGTCGCTCGAATACTCCACGGCCCAGAGTCCAAGCTCCGAGCGGCCGAAGGCCTCGATGTCCTCGCGCAGTTTCTTGAACGCCGCGGGATCGATCTTGTTGCGCACGGTGACTGTTTTCACCTCACCGTCGATGATCGCGGTCATCGATGCCACGTTCCAAGTGTTGGCAGGCGGGATTCCACCGGAATTCGCGGGCATGTCCTTAAACCCTGCCTCGTCGAACTTCCTGATCAGGCTGTTTAGCGCGTCTTCCGAAATCGGCGTGTCGGTGGTTTTGCGCACGTGCCGTCCCTGCGTGATGTCGTCTATCGCGACCGTGAGGAAACGGGCGCTGTCGAGCGTCATTTCGTATTTGAAGATATTGTTTGTCGTGGCTTCAGTTTTGGTGTAGTTGATTTCCAGCGTGCGCGCCTTCTGCGGAGGCAGGGGCGTGACGGGGTTGGGATCCGCCTTGTCTGACAGGAACATGTTGAGCGCAATAGCAACCAGGCAGATCGCCACGAACGCCACTGCGATCCTTATGATGTTCTTCTTGGTGTGTGCGGCGTATTTGGCGGCGTCCGCTTCAGAACCGGAGCCGTTGAATCCGAGGTCCACGGGTCCTCCCGGCACCACGGGCGTATCGGCGGCTTTTGGTGGCGGGGTCGCCACGGCCCCGGCGGCGCCGGCGGGGAAAGAACCGTTTTCGGCGGTGAAGCGCAGCACGGTGTCGCCGATCGAGATCGTGTCGCCTAGGTTGAGCTTGACGTCCTCCGTGATTATTTGTCCGTTGACGCCGGTTCCGTTGAGCGTTGCCAGATCGGCGATCCACGCCTCTTCGCCTTTGAAGTATATTTTGCAGTGGTGCCGCGAAAGCAGCTCATCGGGGATCGAGATGTCGTTTTTCGCGGACCTGCCAATCCCCGCGCCTGGAGCGGCGACGTCGAACGCGCAGCCCTTCCCGGGTTCCGATTCCACTATGATTTTGTATTTTGCCATGTTCTGCTCCTGTTTTGCGGCCGCCGGTTCCTTCGTTGCCTGCCGTTTTAAAATTTAAGATCCACCGGTTCGCTCGATGGCGTAACAGCCGGGGGGGCAGGCCACTTGCCCGCGATGGCGTCCTCTATTATCTCCTTCGTATCACGCGGAAAATCGCCGCGCAAAATCCATTTCAGGTAATTCGGGTCGTCGATCACAAGGTCGCGCACCTTCTCGCCTTTTTTCTTCCCGAAGTTGATCGTCACCTCGTTGTCTACCCAGCGCAGCTTGCCTTCGCGGTCCAGATTGAAAGGGTCGCGCTCGTTTATCAGCCTGTCGAGCTCGTCGGGGTCTGTGGGCAGATCGTCGTATTTGCGGAATTCCCCCTGGAGCACCTTGAGTGTGGCGATGGCGTCGTTCTCAGCGGCGTGCGCGTCCACAATCTCCTCGTCGCAGTAGAACTTCAGGGCGGCAGTAAGGTCGCGTGGCTCCCGTTTGTGGAAAATGCGCTGCGCGTCGAACTGGCGCCGTCCGTTGGGGTCGAACGATTTTCCAACGCGGATGAATTCCTCCTCCAGGATGGGAATGTCGAACCGGCCCATGCCGAACCCACCCAAGTCGCAGCCGCCGAAGAATCTCAGTATTTCGTCCGCCACGTCCGCGAACTTGGGGCAGTCTTTCACCAGATCATCCGAAATGCCGTGTATGGCGATTGTCTCGAGCGGTATGGGAACGCCGGGATTGATCAACCAGGTTTTAGTGACAGGCTCCCCCTTGACGGGAACGCGCACGACGGCTAACTCAATGATCCGGTCTGTCCGCGGGTTCAACCCCGTCGATTCAACGTCGAAAACTGCCAAAGGTCTATCAAGCTGTATAAATCTCATTTTTCCCAGTCTATGCAAACATGTTTTTACGGGAGTCAGTTTATCAAACCGCAGAGCGTTTATAAAGCCCAAATACTTGCGTGGACTTTCCCCAGAATTCTTTTTTGGTTTTCAACGATCTGCCCATTGGGAGCGGGTTTCATGCTGAAACGGGGTGGCTGAAAAGTGAAAAAGTGG
>JALHHX010000187.1 GCA_022837245.1 Lentisphaerota bacterium | reverse complement strand
GCCGATGGCGACCGCGCCGCTGATGTCGGTCCAGTTTCCCCAGATGACGCCGTTGGTGATCGCGACCGAAGACGTCCCCGCCCTGACGATGCCGATGGCGGAATGATCGGCCACGGTGCAGTTGCGCAACGAAGCGGCGCCCGCGCCGACGTGGAGACCGCCGGCGGCGCCCGCATGGGACATGACGTTGCCCGAGATCAGAACATTCTCCAGATCGAGCGAAACGCCCTCGAAATTGATTCCGGCTCCCTGCGTCCGGCTGGGATACGCATGGGTCAGGCTGTTGTTGGCGACGACGACGTCCCGCAGCGACAGCGAGCCGGCGGAATGGATTCCCGAGCCCTTCGCCGTGGGGCCTGCATCGCGCGACTGATGGATCTGGTTGTCCCGCACCACGCAGCCGACGAGGGAAACCGACGTGCCGGACAACGCGAAAATGCCCCCGCCGGCATGCGTGTTTCCGGTGTTGGCCGTATAGCCGTTGTTGCTGATCGTGCACCCGGTCAGCGCCACGCGCTGGCTGCTCCCCTCGACGCGCACGCCGGCGCCTTCGTTGACGTTGCCGCCTGTGATCGACACGTGCTCGAGGCGCGTGTCGTGGCCGCCCGAGACCATCACGATGCGCTGGGATGCGCCGCCCCGCGAAAGCGTCGTCGGCCATTGCGCCGGATCGTGGTTGCCAGGACCGACGCCCACGCCCTCGTAGCCCCCGCGGACGAGGATGTTGGTCTGGTTGATCGTCAGCGCGGCAGGCAGGGCGTAGGTGCCGCCGGCGATGAGGACGACCCCGTTGGCGCCGCCCGTCGTCACGGCCTCCTGCACGTTGGTGAAGGCGGTGGCCCAGCTCGTTCCGTCGTAGGTGCCGCCAGAATGCAGGGCAACGTAGTTTGTGGCCGCATGCAGACCCTCGCTTGCGGACAGCAACAGCAAGCCGCAGATTATCGGCGATGCGTGGTTCAATCTGTTTTTCATGATTGTCTCCTTTTATCGTTGTTTCCGGCTTGAACATCCAATTATTGCAGGGCTGGGCGCGCGGTCCGCAATGCCAAGCTCAGAGCCTGAAAGCCAAACCAGCTCCGGAACACAGCTTCCCCAGTGCCGCCCATTCTAGTTGATGTCAATCTTAAAAGCTTCCTGCTTTTTATATTAATTTGTCCCGTTTCTTCAGGTTTCTGATCGAACCGATCGGGTGCATCAGGGTGTATGGTCATGGAATGGTGGAAAAGTGGAATGATGGAATTTCACTTTGGCTCTGCCTTCAGCCACCTGTCTGAGTTGAGGCGCTATTGACAAGAGTCTTGTGTCTATTTCGCGGTCACCAGCACCCCCGCGCATGACATCATCTCGACCGGGAGATCTCCGTTGCTTTCGCGTTTTACCGGGATCTCCCCGCCATTTCGCCATGCTCTGACATCGCTACCTTCGCAACGGAACAAGACGCGGCACTTTGACTCGTTTTCACCGTTCGGGGCACTCGCATCGGCCAACATTAGCGCCTCTCATTTTTTCAAATCACCCGGGTCATATGCCCTGCGACAACCCTTTCGCCGTGTTCGGCGCGCACTCCGCCAAACATACCGGCGTCGAGACAATCCACCGTGGCTTCCGTGATTTTACTGAACTGTTCAGGACTTCTATCCTTGAAGCCGATAAGATGCGTGGAACTGTTTTGATGCTCCATGTAAGGACCGCCCATGCATGAAATCTCGCCGTTGACAATGCGAAGCTTTTCATACCGCCCAGTCTTGTCGCCATTGGCGTCCCATACATTGTCATGCCACCACCCCGGGACCACGCCATTCACCACCGCGCCAACGCCATATTTGTGAAACAAATCAAGCGCCGGAATGTCATATACCATGCACACGATGAAGTTCAGGCCGCACTCGGCGATCTCCCTGATGTGGCGTTCGGCGCGCGCGTATGGCTGCAAAATATAGGCTCCGATATTCAGCCTGCAGGGGTTCATTCTGTTTTTCAATACTCTTCTCCGGTTATAGTTGCTTTAAGTTTATTACAGGGCATGTCAGGGGATAAACCGCCCGCCTGCGCCCAAGCTTCGCCCGTCAGCATCCACAGAACAGCCTCGGCCATGACGCCGCTTGGAGGGCAGATGCCCACATCGTAGCCGGGGATGGCGAGCGCGGCGTCCCCGTCGGGCCAGACCTGATCCAGTAGCAACTCGTTGACGCGCAGGTGCTCCGGACGTGTGCGATGGCCGCTGATGATCCAGCAGACCCCGCGGCCCGCTTGACGCAGCCTCTGATCGGCACCGCCCCACCATTCGTCGCCCGGCGGAAGTGAATAACCGACCGCAATCGCAAAGTCGTCTTTACCGGGATCGCCTGGCACTGCCGCAGCCCCCTTTTGCATGCGACGGAAACCCGACCGGTCGGCAGAGAGCTGCCCGCCGACGTGCCTTGGAGGATAGTGACCGCGGGCAAAGACGTGCACCTGACTGCCGTCGCGAATCGTCACCGCCGCGCGCCGGGCGGCATCTGCCAGCGCCTGCCAGTGGTCGCGGCGCACCGTGTCGAGCATGCCCCGTATCGCCGTGATGTAGGCTCGCCCCAACTGGCCGGCCGGAATTGGGGCTACCGTCATGTCGTCGTGGAAGCGAACTTTAAGATACTTGTTATAGCGGACTCGGTCTGGGTCGTTCAACACGCTCTGGTACATGGCAGGGNNNNTACGATGGCGTCCGCTGTGACAAAGGTTGGCACGGCGGGCTTGCCGTCGGAGCCGGTGAATAGCCCGTCTCCTGCAGGGCCGCCGTTGTCCATCAGAGCAGCGCAGACCTCTTTCGCACGGTCCATTTTCCCCAAAGCCTCGAGCTGGCGAAACGAGGCGAGGCCGATTACGGTCGATCCAGCGGCTTTAAGCGATTCGGCATCGGACAGCTCCCGCTCCAGCAGCACCGAGACATCCTTGTCTTTGTCGGTGGCCACGCCGAACGCATACAGCACCACGTCGCCGGGGTTCCCCTTGGTCGCCCGGTACACGCATAGACCGCCCGACCGCGCGCCCAGCTCCTCGCTCAGGCCCGCTCCGCCCCGCACGCCCAGGTCACGTCCGGCCACGAAAGCATCGGCCGCCACTTGCGCCGCCCCGGTAATCACGGGCATGTTCGTCTCGGCCTGTGAAAGCACCGAAAGAGTCCAGAAGAAATATGCCTCGGCGACAGGAGCAGCGGACGCCGGCTCCCTTTTAACCCCAATCTCCCCAGAGGTAACGGTTGCGCACAGCAACAGAATGCCTAAGAACGATGATACGTGGTTAAACGTGTTATTCATCTCATTTCTCCGAGTGTCGCTTGTTTGTTGAAATTTACATTTGAGGCAGGGTGTGGCGCGTGGGTTGCGATAGACATCACCAGTTTGAACCCCAGAATCGACTGGGGCAATCCTACCTTTGTTCGCAGCATTATAGAAAAAGTCAAAAGTTAAGACTTCCTGTTTTTTTAAGAGCTTTGTCCCGTTTCTTCAGGTTTCGGGGCAATTAGGATCTTATGAGTCTGGCACCGGGGCGGATAACGGTGCCAGACTCCGAAACCCGCAACCGGGGATCTTGAGTGCTTATTACTCTTGAGACCGGAGCCGAAAAATGCAATAATTTACATCGTTTTTAAAACACCACAACTCTCGAGCAATGAAAACGCCACACACTGAAGGGAAATTCCAGATCACCAGGCTTGGGATCATCGGTCTCGGGCTCATCGGCGGTTCGCTCGCAAAAGCGCTCCGCAAGGTGGGGTTCGTCGAGCGTGTCATCGTCGCCGACACAGATCCCGATTCCGTCAAATCCGTCCTGGATGATGGTTTCGCGGACGAGGCCGTGGACATCAACTCCCCTGATTTCCATTCGGCGTTCGACGGATGCGACGCACTCTTTATTTGCATACCACCGCACTCGGCGTGCGAAATGATCCCCAAGTTCCGTGATGCGCGGATCGGCATCATAACCGACGTCACATCCGTCAAAACCCCGATCATGGATGCCGCCCGCGGCATGGGCAACTTCATCGGCGGACACCCCATGGCGGGCTCCGAGGGCTCCGGGTACGTGGCGGCCGACCCGGATCTCTTCAAAAACACTATTTACATCATCTGCCGTTGCAAAGATTGCACACTGCCACGTGATAAGGTGGAGGCATACAAGCGGCTCTTGGAGGCAATTGGCGCCATGCCGATAGCAATGGATGCCACCGCGCACGATTGCCGCATAGCCGTGATTTCGCATATGCCGCACTTGGCGGCGTTCGCGCTGGCTGCCATGGCCGAGGATACACACGATGCAACTCTCCGAGCCATGATCGGCGGCGGCTTTAAAGACACCACCCGCATAGCCGCCTCGTCGCCAGATCTCTGGACCGACATTCTAACATCATCGCCAAATCTCACGGACGCAATCGACGAGTATATCAACAAGCTCCAGCGTCTGAAAGGGTTCATCTCCGACGGCGACGCGGCTGCCTTGCGCGAATTCCTCGCCTCTGCATCGGCCTTCCGCGCTTCAATCCCCGAGGGCCTACGTGCGCCCCGCCGCGCGGAGACTCTGAAATGACCGGGAAAAAGTTCGGCCTGATCGGCAACCCGCTTGGCCACAGTCTTTCCCCGCTGATCCACCGGCGCATCATGGAAATCGCCGGCATAGACGGCGGTTACGAGATGCACGACATCCCAGCCGCGGAATTGCCGCATCTTATCCCGAAGCTTATGAAGGAGCTCGACGGCTTCAACTGCACGATCCCCCACAAGACCGCCCTGCTCCCATACATGGGGTCTCTCGACGAGTCTGCGCGTCTCTGCGGCGCCGTCAACACAGTGTTCCGCAACCGCGGCTACAACACCGACGTGGCGGGGTTCCAATCCGCTGGGATCGACCTTGGAGGAAAAAACGTCTTGCTGCTCGGCGCTGGCGGCTCCGCGCACATGATGGCAGCGGTCTGCCTGGAAGCCGGCGCCGGCTCCCTCGATATCAACGCGCGCTCACCCGAATCCGCCGCGAAGCTCGCCGCGCACCTCGCAGCCACTTTTCCAAAGGCCGGCACGAGAGTCACCACAAGCTCCGGTGAACCCGACCCGACAACACCGCCAGACGTCATACTCAACGCCACCCCCCTGGGCATGTGGCCCGAAGCCTCCGGCATGCCTTGCAGCCCCACTCTTATCCAGCCATGCGCGGTTGTATTCGACCCCGTCTACAATCCAACGCCAACGCGCCTGGTGCTCAGCGCGCGCAAACGCGGTGCCCGCGCGATCGGCGGCCTGCGCATGTTGCTCCGGCAGGCGATAGAAGCTCAGCGCATCTGGAACCCAGAGGTGCCGTTCGACGTCGCCGCCATAGAAACTGCCGTGCTACCCGAAATGCTACTCGAGCTATACAAATCGTTTCCCGTCAAAATTCTTCTTACCGGGTTCATGGGAAGCGGCAAAAGCACCGTCGGCAAACTCCTCGCGGCCGAACTGGGAATCGCCTTCGCCGATCTCGACGCTGAAATCGAAAAACTAGCGCGACGCCCTATCCGCGAAATTTTCGCCGAGCGCGGTGAACAGGGCTTCCGCAACCTCGAAACAAAGGTGGCGGAGTCAGCACTCCGCCACGGCGGCTCGGCCGTCATATCGGCAGGAGGCGGATTCCCCTGCCGTGAAGAGAACCGCAGTCTCATCCGCTCAACGAACACGCTTGTCATGCACCTCGACGCGCCGTTCGAGCTGCTGTGGGCGCGCATCGCGGACGACGCCTCGCGCCCACTCGCCTCGGAGCGCCGCAAAACCGAAGAACTTTACAACGTCCGCACGCCGCTTTATTCGGAATTCTGCGACTTCGCATTCGACGCCTCATCGAACCCTAAAACCGTGGCCGCGACAATAGCAGGCCTTATCACTGACGTGGAACCATACATATGATACTAATACTCAAAACAGGAACGAGCGCGCGGCGCGTTGAGGAGATCTCCGCCCTGGTCATGAAAAAATACGCCGTTGCCGCGCATCCCATACATGGATCGGAAGCGACGGTCATCGGCCTCGTGGGCGACACCAGCCTGATACCACCCGCCGAGCTCGAAATGATCCAGGAGGTCGAGCGTGTGCTCAAAGTGCAGGAGCCATACAAGCGCGCGAACCGCAAATTCCACCCAGACAACACAGTCATAGAAGTCGGCGGCGTCGAAATCGGCGCGGATAAGATCATAATCTGCGCCGGCCCATGCGCCGTCGAATCAGAGCCGCAGATAATGGAAATCGCCGGCGCGGTCAAGGACGCCGGGGCAGGCGTCCTGCGCGGCGGCGCCTTCAAGCCGCGCACCTCTCCCTACTCCTTCCAGGGCCTCAAGGCGGAAGGCCTGCTGTACCTGAAAAAAGCGAGCCGCAAAACGGGCATGCCCGTAGTGTCGGAAATCACGAACCCGGCTCAGATAAACCTCTTCATGGATTTTGTCGACATCTTCCAGGTCGGAGC
>JALHHX010000017.1 GCA_022837245.1 Lentisphaerota bacterium | reverse complement strand
TACTTGGCCTCCTCATTGTTTTCGGCTTGGGGCTTATCGTCTTCGCGAACTTTCAGACCCGCTTCTAGCGCGGCTTCCACGACTTGTTTGACACGCCCGTGGTAGCGGAATCCTCCGCGGTCGACGACCACGATGGATATGCCCTTGGCTTTGGCGGCCTCGGCAGCTTTGCCGCCCAGTGTTTTAGCCGTTTCGATGTTGAGTTTGGCGCCCATTCCGAGCGTTGTGGCGGAGGCCAGCGTGGCGCCGGCATCATCATCCACAAACTGCACGTACATGTGTGAATTCGTGACACAGACGGCCATGCGCGGGCGCGCGGCTGTGCCGCGCACCTTCTGGCGCAGGCGCATGTGGCGGCGGGCGCGATAATCTTTGCGGTTTTTAAGCTTCATAGAAATATTCCTGTTAAACGGATGCCTAGGCGACCGTCTTTCCTTCCTTGCGGCGGATAACCTCGTCTGAGTAGCGTATGCCCTTGCCCTTGTATGGTTCGGCTGGGAAGTAAGAGCGGATATCGGCGGCGACGCGGCCGACGAGCTCCTTGTCTATTCCCTTGACTAACACCGTGACACCGCCGTTGTCGACCGTCACGTTGACGCCATCTGGAATTTTGTATTCCTTCGCGTTCGCGAAACCAAGGCTCAGGAACAGGGACTTGCCCTTGAGCTCCGCCTTGAAACCTACGCCGTCGATAACGAGCGACTTAGAATATCCGGTTGTGACGCCTGTGACCATGTTCTGTACGAGCGCGCGGGCGAGTCCGTGGAACGCCTTTGTCTGGCGCTCATCGTTTTCCCGCGTAATGATTATCTCCCCGCCTTCAACCTTGGCCTGTATGCCTTGGGGGAGCGTGTAGGAGAGTTCACCTTGCTTGCCCTTGACACCAACGTCCGCCCCATTGACGGTGACGGTTACGCCGGTTTCGATTTTGACTGGGTTTTTTCCAATTCTTGACATTGTATGGTTCCCTTCTACCAGACGCTGCAGATTATTTCGCCGCCGAGCTTGCGTCTGCGGGCTTCGACGCCCGACATGACACCGCTGGAGGTTGATATGATCGCGACGCCGAGCCCGCCAAGCACCCGCGGGACGTCCTTGGACCCGCAGAACTTGCGCAGCCCCGGCTTCGACTCGCGCCTGATGCCCCTGATGACGGGCTTGTTTTCAGCGTTGTATTTAAGCGCGATCCTGAGAACCTTCTTGACGTCGCCCTCGGTTTCGTAATCCGTCACATAGCCCTCTTCCTTGAGAATCTTGGCAATGTCCGATTTGAGGCGCGATGCCGGCATTTCGATTATCTCGAGACCTGCGCTCTGGCCGTTGCGGATGCGTGTAAGCATGTCCGCGATTGGATCTGACCAACTCATAGTTCCGTGTTTCCTTTCTCTACCACGACGCCTTGGTTATCCCTGGGATCTGCCCGGAAACGGCGAGTTCCCGGAAACAGATGCGGCAGAGTTTGAATTTGCCCATGTAGGCGTGCGGACGCCCGCAGCGGACGCAGCGGTTGTAGGCGCGTACCTTAAATTTTGGCTTGCGGTTCGCCTTCGCGATTAGTGATTTTTTTGCCATTTGAGATGCTCCGATTAACGGCCCGTGAAGGGCATTCCGAGCAGGGACAGAAGCTCGCGCGCCTGCTCATTGTTCTTGGCCGTGGTGACGACCGTGATGTCCATGCCCTGCTCCGGGGCGCCGTGGCGGCTCAGATCGACTTCAGGAAAGATCGTCTGCTCCTTGAGGCCCATGTTGTAGTTGCCGCGCCCGTCGAAACCCCTCGGCGAAACGCCGTGAAAGTCGCGGATACGGGGAAGCGCGGAATTGACGAGGCGGTCGAAGAAGTCGTACATCCTCGCGCCACGGAGCGTCACCTTGGCCCCGATGACCATGCCCTCGCGCAGCTTGAAGTTCGACACGCTCTTGCGCGCCTTGCAGAAGACGGGCTTCTGGCCTGTGATCTTCGTCAGATCGTCCACGACCGATTTCTGCGTGTCTTTGTCGACAATGCCGAAGGCCATGTTAACCACGACCTTTTCCAGCTTGGGGACGAGCATGGGGTTCGAGTATCCGAACTTCTGGGTCAACGCGGGGACAACGGACTCCTTGTATTTTTCCTTGAGATTTGCCATTGCTATTTGTCCTTATTCAAAACGATGCCCGGAGCCCTTCGCCACGCGGACGGATTTGCCGCCCTCGCGGGCTCGGGAGATCCTGACGCCCTTTTTGCTTTCGGGGTCGTACGGCATGAGGTTGGAGAGGTGTATTGGGGCCGGGACATCAATGATGGAGCCTTCCGGCATCTCTTGAGACTTCCGGACGGTCTTCTTTTTCATGTTGAGGCCCTCTACGACGGCGTAGCCCTTGGCCACGTTGACGGACTTCACCTCGCCGGTGCGGCCCGCGTCCTTGCCCGTGTTGCAGATCACGGTGTCGCCCTTCTTGATTCTATGAACGCTCATTTTAAAGCACCTCCGGAGCAAGCGAGATTATCTTCGCACAGCCCATGTCGCGCAGCTCCCGGGCCACTGGCCCGAAAATGCGAGATCCGACAGGGTTCTTCTTAGCGTCCACTATAACGCAGGCGCTGTTGTCGAACTTGATGTATGAGCCGTCAGGGCGGCGTATGGGATAGCCAGTGCGTACGATGATGGCGAGGCATACCTGCCCCTTCTTCACCAAGCCGGCGGGCTGCGCCTCCTTGACGGCTACGCGCACCATGTCTCCCACATAAGCGTACTTCTTGCGCTGGCCGAGCACGCGGAAGCAACGCACCCTGCGCGCGCCGCTGTTGTCCGCAACAGCCAGATCTGTTTCTTCCTGGATCATTGCTTGTCCTCCCCTTCCACCATGGCCGCTTCCGGCAGAGCCTTTTCCAGGATCTTGACCAGACGCCAGCGCTTTTTGCGGCTGAGCGGGCGGCATTCCTCTATGAACACTGCGTCACCGACCGCGGCTTCGTTTTTCTCGTCATGCGCGTGCATCTTCTTGGCATCGACCAGCTGTTTCCCGTAGAGAGGATGATGGTACCTGCGTTCAACTAGCACGACAATCGTCTTGTCGCCGCTCTTGCTGACGACCTTGCCCTTGCGGGTCTTGCGCGAACCGCGCGCCTTTGCCGTCTCTGCGGCGGCCTGATCAGCCACCTGTTCTGTTTCAGTCATTGTTCTTTTCCTCCCGTTCGCGCAGAACAGTGTGCATGCGTGCGACGTCGCGCCGCAACATGCGTATTTTCAGTGGCTGCGTGGATCCGTCCTCCGCCGCCCTTTTGATCCGGCACGTGAGGATCTCCTTCTCGGCACCCGCTATCTGGGCGCGGATTTCCTCGTCTGTGTTCTCGCGGATATGCTTGACTTTCATGTTATAAATCTCCTTAGACTTTCGCGGCCCTTGTTATCATGACCGTGCGCACGCCGAGTTTGTCGGCAGCGAGCCGCAGCGCTTCGCGCGCCTGGCTTTCCGGCACGCCGGTCAGCTCGAAGAGCATCGTGCCGGGCAGCACCACGGCCACCCAAAACTCAGGGTTGCCCTTGCCGGAGCCCATGCGCACCTCAATCGGCTTCTTGGAGACCGGCTTGTCCGGAAATATGCGGATCCACAATTTGCCACGGCGTTTGAGGCTGCGGTTTATGGAGACACGGCAGGCTTCGATCTGCACATTGGTGATCCACGCGCGATCCAGCGTCTTGAGGCCATAATCCCCCAGCGCCAGCCCCGTGTTCGATGTGGCAATGCCGGCGCGGCTGCCACGCTGCACCTTGCGGTACTTTACTCTTTTAGGCATTAGGGGCATGTTGTGGCCTCCTTCCTCTTGTTGTCCTCACAGGCTGGTAGTCGTCCTTCTTGCAGACCCACACCTTGACGCCTATGATGCCCGCCGTGGTGTTCGCCTCGGCGAAGCCGTAGTCGATCTTGGCGCGAAGCGTGTGAAGGGGCACCTTGCCTCCCTTCATCCACTCCGTGCTCGCGATTTCCGCTCCGTTGATGCGCCCAGCGGCGTGTATTTTGATTCCGTCCACACCCATGTCCATCGCCACTTTCTGAGCGCGCTTCATGGCACGCTTGAGGGCGACGCGGTGCACAATCTGCTGGGCTATGTTCTCTGCCACAAGCTGGGCGTTGGCATCTGGGTCGCGGACTTCCGTGACCTCGACGTATATCTCCTTGCCCGTTTTCTTGGCCAGCTCGTCGCGGAGCCTTCCGATATCCTCGCCCTTGCGTCCCATTACAACGCCCGGACGGGCTGAATGCACGTTAACCCGCACGCGGTTGGCGTAGCGCTCGATCCGGATTTCGGACACGGCCGCGTTCGCGAGGCGATTCGCCACCACCTTGCGTATGAGGCAATCCTCGGCAAGAAGATCGCCGAAGGCGCGCTTGTCCGCGAACCAGCGTGAACGCCAGTCTTTATCAACCGATATGCGGAACCCAATAGGATTTACTTTCTGTCCCAAGGCTTACTCCTTAATCTATTCCGTCGCTAAGAACCACCATTATGTGGCACGTCTGTTTTTCAATCGGGCTGGCCGAACCGCGGGCGCGCGGCCAGTAACGGCGCATGCGCGTGCCCTCGTCGAACACGGCCTTGACGATACGGAGGTTCTCCGCGTCAAGCCCATTATTGTGGCTCGCGTTCGCCGCGGCCGATTTGATTGTCCTGCCGAGCAGGAAAGCCGCCTTGCGCGGGCTGAATTCCGTGATCTTCAGCGCTTCCGCGACGGTCTTGCCGACCACCGCCCGGGCGAGATCCCGACCCTTGGACGCCGACATCCGGACGTTTTTGCTTATGGCTCTAACTTCCATTTTCTCCGCCTTACTTCGTTACCTTGTCAGTCGTGTTACCATGCTTGCGGAACGTACGGGTCGGAGCGAATTCCCCGAGCCTGTGGCCCACCATGTTCTCAGTGATGAATATCGGCAGATGCTGCTTGCCGTTATGTATCGCGAAGGTATGACCCACGAATTCCGGGACGATCATCGAACGGCGCGACCAAGTCTTGATCGGCGACTTGCGCCCCGACTTGTTCATCGCCTCGACTTTTTTATACAGACAGTCCTCTACGTAGGGACCCTTTTTAATTGAACGTGCCATCTCTCGTTATTTCCTCTTGTCTCTACCCTTGACGATGAACTTGCTCGAAGTCTTGCGCGGATTGCGCGTCTTGCCGCCTTTGGCAAGCTGGCCCCAAGGCGACACTGCCGGACCACCGCCAGAGGTGCGGCCTTCGCCACCACCCATGGGATGGTCAACCGGGTTCATGGCGACGCCACGAACTGTCGGGCGGATGCCCAACCAGCGCTTGCGTCCCGCCTTGCCCAGCGACTTGCCGATTGCCTCGCTGTTGCCAACCTGCCCGATCGTCGCACGGCATCCTCCGCGGAACTGGCGCTGCTCGCCCGAAGGCATCTTAAGCGTCACGAAATCCGAATCGCGCGAAAGCACCTGCGCTCCGGAACCGGCCGTGCGGACAATCTTTCCGCCGCGGCCCGGCGTTAGTTCGACGTTGTGCACCATCATGCCCAGCGGGATCTTCGCCAGCGGGATGCAGTTGCCCGTCTTCGCCTCGGCATCAGCCGAAGATATAACCTTCGAACCGACCTTGAGCCCCTCCGGTGCAAGGATGTAGCGCTTCTCGCCGTCAATATACGCCAGCAGGGCGATGTTGGCCGTGCGGTTGGGGTCGTACTCTATTGCCTGAACAGTCGCGGGTATGTCGATTTTGTCGCGCATGAAATCGACCATGCGGTAGCGGCGCTTGTGTCCGCCGCCACGGTGGCGTATTGATATGCGGCCAGCGCTGTCGCGCCCGGCGTTGCGTTTCGTCGCCTTTGTCAGACCGCGTTCCGGCTTGCTCTTTGTAATTTCCTCAAACGACACCCCAACCGTAAAACGTTGGCTCGGCGTGTAAGGCTTGTAGTTTTTCATTGTCATTGGATATTGCTCCGTTGATTGGACAAGCGGCCCCCTTACAGGAGGTCGATTTTGTCACCTTCCTTAAGCGTCACTATCGCCCGTTTCCATTCGCGGCCACTGACAGTGCGGCGGTTGCGCAGCACTCTTCTCTTCTCTTTCTGGTTCTGCGTGTTGACCGCCAGCACCGTAACGTTGAAGAAATCTTCCACGGCCTTTTTTATCTCGTGCTTGTTCGCAGCCTTTGCCACTTCCAGCATGTAGCGGTTATCGCTCTCCTGCATGGCCATGGCCTTCTCCGTGAACAGCACACCCTTCAATATGTGGTTCTGATGCTTCATTACACTGTCTCCTCTGCCGACTCGCCTGTGAAACGTGGCTTCAAAGCCTCCCAGGCGGCGCGCGTCATTACGATGTCGGGATAGCGCAGCAGATGGTAAACGCTGCAGTTGCGCGATGTCGTCACCTCAACGCCCGGTATGTTGCGGGCAGAGAGGAGAAGATTGTCGTCATACACCGAAACTACGATCAAAGCGGAGGTCGCACCGAGCGCTTTCAGCACACCGACAAGATCCTTTGTCTTAGGTGCGGCCATGCTCAGATCTTCGACTATTTTAAGCGAACCGCTCTCGATACGCTCGCTGAGAGCGCGACGGAAAGCCAGACGCGACACCTTCTTGTTGACCTTGACAGAGAAGTCCCGCGGCTTTGGGCCGAACGCGATGCCGCCACCGCGCCATACGGGCGACTGCCTGAGGCCGGCGCGCGCACGACCCGTGCCCTTCTGCCTCCAGGGCTTCTTATTGGAGCCCGCAACCTCGCCCTTGGAGAGAGTGGAGGCCGTCCCGGCACGCAGAGCAGCCGCGCGGCCCACGACTACGTCGCGCACCGCCTGGTCGCCCCTGTCGAGCACCATGAACTCGTCGGCGACTTCAACGCCGCCTTTTTCATTGCCGTCCCGGCCAAACATTTTAATTGTTGCCATTACGCCTTCACCGCCTTCTTTTTGAGAGCCTTGCGGATGATCAGAAGCCCGCCGTTGGGACCCGGCACCGCGCCGCGCACCAGTATAACATTGTCCTCGGGACGCACCTGCACAATCTTGAGATTCTGCGTGGTTGTCCGCGTGGAACCCATGTGGCCCGCCATGGGATGCACTTTCCTTACGCTGCCCGGCCACTGGCGCATGCCGATGGAGCCAGGACGGCGCTTGACGTGGCCTCCATGAGTCATCGGGCCGCCCCTGAAACCATGGCGCTTCATAACCCCCTGGAAGCCGCGGCCTTTGCTTGTCGCGATAACGTCGACCCAGCCAGAACCCTCGAACATAGAAACGTCGTACACGTCTCCAGGTTTCGCTTCTTCGCCTTTATCCGCTTTGAACTCGCGGAGCACACGCAGGGGTTTCTCAATCCCGGCCTTTGCGCAGTGGCCGACTTCGGCCTTCGAAAGGCGCGAGGCCTTTTGCTCTGCCCAGCCGAGCTGCACGGAGTCGTAGCCGTCCTTTTCCGCAGTCTTTACCTGCACCACAGGGCATGGCCCCGCTTCGATGACCGTTACGGAGACGCGGACGCCGTCCTTGTCCCAAACCTGGGTCATCCCAACTTTTTTACCTATCAAACCTTCCATATCGTGGCACCTCTAAATCTTGATCGTGATGTCCACGCCAGCAGGCAGGTTGAGCTTTTTGAGCTCGTCCACCGTCTTTGCCGTGGGTCCCACAATGTCGAGCACGCGCTTATGAGTGCGCATCTCGAATTGATCCATGGACTTCTTGTCCACATTAGGGCTGCGGTTCACCGTAAACCGCTCTATACGCGTCGGCAGCGGCACCGGCCCGACGACTTGGGAACCCGTCCCGCGCGCCGTTTCGATTATTTCGACCACCGCCTGATCCAGGACCCTGTGGTCGTAAGCCTGCATTCTTATTCTTATGCGTTGACTCTGCATTACATCGTTACCTGTTCAATATTGCTTCTTTGACTGCCCGGGGCACCACCGCGAATTGCACGGGCTCCATGGAGTAGGACGCCCTGCCCCGCGACAGCGATCGGATCGCCGTGGAGTACCCGAACAGCTCCGCCAGCGGGACGTCTGCCTCGACGGTCTGCATGTCTCCATGCGTGGCCATCTCGCGCACTTGTCCCCGGCGCCCGTTAATGTCTCCCATGAGGTCTCCGGTATACTCCGGAGGTGCCACAAGGGTGACCCCCATTATTGGCTCGAGCAATTCCGGTTTGGCCGCCTGGGCGGCTTCGCGGAATGCCATGATCGCTGCGGTGCGGAACGCCATCTCGGTCGCGGAATCGTTTTCAAGGATCCCTCCTCCGGTGATGCGGACTATTACATCCTGCATCGGATAGCGGGCCAGCACGCCCGTTATAACCGCATCCTGGACTCCCTGCTCGATTGAGGTCCAGAACTCAGGCGGTATGGAGTTGCGGGGTGGTTTTACCTCGATGAGGTTTCCACTGCCCCTCGCCCCCGCCGACACGTGCAGTTCCACGGTCGCCGCCTGGCGTTTGCCACCGAATTCGCGATCGAACGTGTAACGCGCGCTCGCTTCCCCGGTGACGGTCTCGTAGTATGAGACCATTGGTTTACCAACATTGGCCGGCACTTTAAATTCCCTCAGAAGCCTGTCCTTCAGGATTTCCAAGTGCAACTCGCCCATGCCGCTCATGATTGTCTGCCCGGTCTCGCCGTCGACCCTCACCCGGCAAGTCGGATCCTCGTCTGCCAACGCTTGTAGCGCCTCTTCGAGTTTCTCCTTGTCGGCACGGCTCTTCGGCTCGATTGCCACGAACATCACAGGCTCCGGGAACTCTATGCGGTCGAGCGCGATCTGGGCCTGCTCGGCACAGAAGGTGTCTCCCGTTGTGAATCCCCCAAGGCCGGCCATCACGCCAATCTCACCGCTGTAAATCGTCTCCACGTCAGTCTGGCTGTTTGAATGCATGCGCAGCAGCCGCCCAACGCGCGCCCTAGTCTTCGTCCTCGGGTTGTAAACGTTCGCTCCCTTGCGGAGCTTCCCCGAATAAACCCTCACATACAACAGGCGGCCCAGATAGGGATCCACAGCCACCTTGAAAATCAGCCCTGCGAGCGGCTCGTCGTCGCCAGTCTCGCGCACGGCGGCCGCACCCGTCCTCGGATCCACTCCTGCGACAGGCGGCACATCCAGCGGGGAGGGCAAATAGCGCACCACCGCGTCAAGCAGCGGCTGCACTCCCTTGTTCTTGAGCGCCGTCCCGCAAAGCACCGGAACCATATTGCCGGACACCGTGGCGCGGCGTATCGCCGCATGCAGCAATTCCTCCCCCGGATCTTCGCCGGAGAGGTATACGTCGGCCAGCTCTTCGTCAAGTTCCGCAACCGCCTCTATCATCGCCGCCCGCGCCGCCTTCGCGTCGTCAAGCATCTCCTGGGCGATTTCGCCCACTCCGGGATGCTCGCCAAGGTCGTCCGTCAAATATGTCACGGACTTCATGGCCACCAGATCCACTGCGCCGCTGAACGTTTCCGACGATCCAACCGGCACTTGAACTGGCACTGCGTTAGACTTGAGCTTTTCTCTAATCTCACCCACCACACGGTTGAAATCCGCGCCTATGCGATCCATCTTGTTAATGAATGCGAGCCGCGGCACCTTGTAACGGTTGGCCTGCCTCCAGACGGTCTCCGACTGCGGCTGGACTCCGCCAACCGCGCAGAAGACACCCACCGCGCCATCGAGCACCCGCAGCGCGCGCTCCACCTCGACTGTGAAGTCAACGTGGCCCGGCGTGTCTATCAAGTTCACCTGCCTTCCCATCCACTCGCATGTGGTGGCGGCGGAAGTGATAGTGATCCCGCGTTCGCGCTCCTGTGTCATCCAGTCCATCGTGGCTGTGCCTTCGTGCACTTCCCCGAGCTTGTGGACAACACCGGCGTAGTAGAGAATCCTCTCCGAAACCGTCGTCTTCCCGGCGTCAATGTGGGCGATTATCCCGATGTTGCGCACATCGCAAAGCTCATGCATGCGTCCCGCATCCTGCGTGCCGCCGCTTTTGCTCTTGCCCTTAGATGTGCCGTCGGTGCTCACAATGATTTAATTTCTCAGCCGGAAAGCCAATGTTGGTTTGATTGTCAAAGAACTATTGCCCACTCCTCCCGGAGCGGACTTCCCCCGCGGCACCCGCCGCGGAAGAGCAAAACCGCAGACGCCGCAAAGCGCGGCGCCGGAAACTCAACTACCAAGCATAATGCGCAAAGGCCTTGTTAGCCTGAGCCATCTTATGCGTGTCGTCGCGCTTCTTTATAATGTTGCCCTGGTTGTTGTACGCATCGAGAATCTCGAGAGCCACAGCCTTCGGCATTCCAACACCGCGGCGCCCAGACGCGTAAGTCGACAGCCAGCGCAGGGCGAGCGCGAGCTGGCGGTTGGGTTTGATCTCCACAGGAACCTGGTAGGTGGAACCACCGACGCGGCGGCTCTTGACCTCCACGCGCGGCTTCATGTTGTTCACGGCCTTGCTCACCACCTCGAGGGCGTCTTCGCCTTCGACCTTGCGGCCGATCTCCTCGATCGCTCCGTACACAATCCGCGCGGCGGCCGTTTTCTTGCCGTTGCGCATCATGTAGTTGATCATGCTCGCAACCATCTCGCTCCCGAATTTGGCGTCGGCTTGGGGCGGACGCTTATTTGACTTTCTTTTCCTGGCCATCTCTTATACCGCTCCGATTATTTCGCCGCCGCTTTGGCGCGCTTCACCCCATACTTCGAACGGCCGCGCTTGCGCCCGTTCACACCAAGACAGTCCAACGTGCCGCGCACGACATGGTAGCGTACACCGGGAAGGTCGGCCACGCGGCCGCCGCGCACCAACACCACGCTGTGCTCCTGCAGGTTGTGGCCTTCGCCGCCGATGTAGGCGGTGACTTCGTTGCCCGTGGTCAAACGTACACGGCAAACTTTGCGCAACGCCGAGTTCGGCTTCTTGGGCGTCTGCGTCTTGACAAGCAAACACACCCCGCGCCTTTGCGGGCAATTCTTCAACGCGGGCGACTTGCTCTTATACTTAAGAGAAGTACGTCCTTTTCTGACAAGCTGATTGATAGTAGGCATAGAAATACAAATCCTTTTTTTCGCAAGGAGTTCTGAATCTACCACAATTCATCTTTCGATTGCAAGCCCAAAATCAAAATTTTTTATTTTCGTCCGCAAACAGGCGCGGATGCGCTGGAAAGCCAGCCCGCAATGAACGCGGCCTGCAGGCGCCGGATCGCGTCGGTGAAGTGCACGTGGTCGCAGTACAGCTCCTCCCCGCAGTTCAGCGTAAAGGAATACAGGTCGATCGCCGGTATGCCATGCGCAGCCATCACCCTGTCGGCGATTTCGTTATAGGCGACAACATCGTGCGAGTATCTGAAAAAACTTTTGCATATGGCATTGTGGACTTTTTCATCGCACGGCGTAGTGCGTATCCAAATCATCGGGAGATCCGTCGAAGCCGCTGCCCGCACGATTTCCTCCAGATTCTCCGAGTACTTCTCCTGAGGAACCTGCTTCGCCCCAGTAACGGGGTCGGTCTTCACATCGTGCAGGCCGCAGTTCACCAGCAACGCATCGGCGTCAAAACCGCCGGAGGCCGCTTTCGTCCGCATGTATGCAAGCACGTTGGAGGAATCCCCGCCGTTCGCACCCAGCGCCGAATCCAGATCCTTCAACGCGGCCTCCCCGCCCCCCTTGCGGGAATAATCGGCAATGCCCCGCAGATACTCCTCCAAATATGGCCCGTAGTGGATCGAAATGCTGTCGCCAATCAAAAATACTTTCATTCTTCAGGGACGTGTTATTTCAATGGCGACGCTGTCGCAAGATTCGAGGGCGCCGGGCTTGTCCACAGTAACGGTGACGGTATTGATCCCGGCAATTGACAAGACAGCCCGAGCGACATGCTCCGCAAGCGCCTCGACAAGGAAAAATGATGAGGAGCCCGCGGCGGCGGCGGCGCGGTCGCGGATCTGGCGGTAGTCGATTGCGTCCGCGAGGTCGTCGCTCCCGCCGGCGGCGGCGGTGTCGCAGCCTGCGACAATGTTCACGACTATGCGTCGCGGAGCAAGGCGTTCGCGCGGCAGCACGCCAAGAACGGCTTCAACCCCCAGGTTTCTGACGATTATTTTATCCATGTTTTTCTATTGCGCAAAAGAGCCCGTCTTGATATAATTTGTTACCTATATAAGCAATCTGGAGCACATATCCACTCAATTCCTAGACATGTTACCATGAGGGAGAAACAATTTACAATGAAGAATTCAACACAAGCAGCCGGTTTCACAATAATTGAGCTTCTGGTTGTTGTTGCCATCCTCACTCTTCTGATGGCGATGGTCGTGCCCAAGGTGGGCGACATGATAGAAAACGCAAAAGAAACCGATTGCAGGAACAACCTAAAACAGCTGCATACGGCCTTTATCAGCTATACTACAAACAATGGCGGGGACTATCCTATACGGTTCGCCGACGAATACTATGAAAAAGTTGAAGGCGTTTTTAAATGGAACAACGGCTGGGTGGCGTGGGCGAACTCCGACTTGGATATGAAAAAAATCAACGCCCTATGGCCAAACACCGAATCGCAGTCGGATAAGTTGCGCGATGATCTGGGCACCGGGAGCGTTGCGAAATTCGGTGTGGAAAACGGAGACCTGTTCCAGTATATGAACAAGTCCTTCAAACATTATGTGTGCCCTGTCATGGCAGCCAAGAAGAAGGATGCGAAAGTTTCAGTCTACAGAACATACGCGATGGGCAACAGGTTCTGGCGACACACAAGGGTCAGGGACAACCTCAACGGCGCAAAGACGCTGGTTTTCACGGAAGTCGTGCCGACGAGCACGGAGGGCGAATCAGAAAATCGCGCAAAGTTGACCCTGACACCGGATTTCGAGACTACGCGTAATAAGGAGCCGGGGGGCCGGCAGGGCGACTGCTGCATAAGCCCCAACCCCAAAGACGACAAAGACGACGCCGGCGGGGAGGAGTTTATAGCATACGATGTGTATGGCACCACGCTCGCCGATGACGAGAAGTACGGGATCCATTCTGCGCCGGGAGGCCGGAAGGCTTCGTTGGCTGTCTTTCTGGACGGACACATTGAAAAGGTGTTTTCGCGCACTCCCAACAAGAAACTCAATACCGCTTACTACTACGTAAAGGGACACGACCCGTACCTTAAGGATTGAATGTGACAGGGCGAAGGCACATGCAATGGACATGCGGCGGATCGGCCACGTGTCCGTTTCATTCGAAATTTGAAAGGAATTTGCAAGAACATGGCAAACCAGAAGAAAGCGGCGTCAAAGACAGCTGCCAATGACAGCGGAAAAACCGCGAAAAAAGCAAATACAGCGGCAGTGAAACAGAAGAGCCGGGCATCATCCAAGGCAAAACCCGCATCAAATACAAAAACGGCGGCAAAAACAAAGGTTCCCGCGAAGGCCAAGGTTGAAACGACGGCGAAGCCGGCGGCAAAAACAAAGGTTCCCGCGAAGGCCAAGGTTGAAACGACGGCGAAGCCGGCGGTGAAAGCAAAGGCGTCCGCGAAAACCAAGGCTGAAAAGGCGGCGCAACCGACGGCAAAAGCAAAAACGCCCGCGAAAACCAAGGCGGTGGCGGCGGCGAAGCCCGAGCCAAAGGCACGGCCTGCGGCCAAGCCACCCATTGCCAAGACCGCGCCTCGAACAAAGGCGTCCGACATGCCCACTGCAAAGCCAAAGACGGAAGCAAAGCCCGCGGCAGGAGTTAAACCGCCACGTCAATCCGCCAAGAAGACCAGCGGGGGGAAAGAGGGAACCGAGACCGTCGGCAAACGCAAGGCAACGAAGCCGAAGAATGACGAAGTGCTGGACGAGCTCGACGAATTTCTGGACGCCGAAGAACCTTCCGAGGAGGCCGTCAATGAAGACTGGGTGAGCACGGACGAACAGTTTGAGAATCCGGACAAGGACGAACCTTCGCCGGAGGAGCTCGGCGCAGATGAAACGGAAATAGAAGCGGATCTCCAGAACCTCAATGTGGACGAACTGGTGAAGACGGTTGGCAAGCATGTCCGGGATGGGGAAGACGACGAGGATGACGACGAATTGTTCGGCGACATGCTGCCGGCGGCGACGGTCGAGGATGACGAGGACATGCCGGCTTACACGACGGACGCCGGGGATTACGACCAGTACTCTTTCGAACTCCCGGAGCAGGTGGGCGCCGATCCAGACATACCATCCATGAGAATGCAGCGCGAAGAGCACTCTGAGAAGCTGCGCGAACTGGTGAAGGTCGCCGAAAGCAAGGGGTTCATAACGAACGACGACCTCAACGAGATGCTCCCCCCCGGCCTGATCAAGGACACGGACATTGAGACGTATCTCGCCGAACTTAACTCGCTGGGCATCGACATCATAGACGCTTCTGAGGTCGAGGCCTACAAGGCAGAGCTGGAGACGCAGTCGCCGGACGCATCCCGCGCCGCGAAACTCGATTTCTTCGACGATCCGATCCGAATGTATCTCCACCAGATGGGACAGGTGCCCCTTCTGACACGCGAGCAGGAGGTAGACATCTGCATGAGGATTGAGAAGTCGGAAAAGATCGTCCGCGACACCTTCAACCGCTTTGGTTTCGCGCCACGCATGTACATCGAGCTGATTGAGCAGGTAGAAGAAGGTGTGGAGCGCTTCGACCGCGTCGTCACCGACAAATTCGTCGACAGCCGCGACGAGTACATGAAGCACCTTCCCAAGCTGAAGTCGGATCTCGAGAAGCTCTCGGCCCGGATGGCGAAGAACGCGAAGCTCATCGCCTGCCCCGGGAAATCGAGCCAGGCAGAGCATGAAAAACGCCTGAGGCAGCAAGAGAAGCACCGCGATGAATTCTCCAACCTGTCGCTTGAATTCAACTTCAAACAGAAGATGATCGAAAATCTCGCGCTCAAGGCCGAGGAGGACATCTTCAAGAAGTACCGCTGGCTGAACGGCGAAATAACGCGCCTGCAAAAACAGCGCAAAAGCAAACGCCGCGACGACCAGATCGCCTCATGCGCCAGGGAAATGGAAACAATGGCGGAGGAGTTCCACATGCCGGGAGAGGAGTTCGTGAGGGAATTCCAGCACCTCCGGGCCGCTTTGCGCGAGGGCCAGAAGGCGCGCACCGAGATGGTGGAGGCAAACCTCCGCCTGGTGATTTCAATCGTGAAGAAATACATGAACCGCGGGCTGTCGTTCCTCGACTTGATCCAGGAGGGCAACACAGGGCTCATGAAAGCGGTCGAGAAATTCGAATACCGCAGAGGATACAAATTCTCCACGTACGCCACGTGGTGGATACGCCAAGCTGCGACCCGCGCGATAGCCGACCAGGCGCGCACTATACGAATCCCCGTGCACATGATAGAGACCATCAACCGCCTGCTGAGATCGCAGAAGAAGCTCGTCCAGGAACTTGGGCGCGAACCAACCCACGAGGAGGTAGCGGCCGAGATGGATATGCCCGTCGAACGCGTGCGCGCCGTCTTCAAAATGGCGCAGCAACCAATTTCGCTGCAAAGCACCGTCGGCGAAGGCGAGGACGCGCATTTCGGGGATTTCCTCCCCGACGCATCGGCGGAAAATCCATCGGAAATGACCGCCTACAGCATGTTGCGCGAACGGCTGCAGGAAGTGCTCGGGACCTTGACGGACCGGGAACGCCAAGTGCTCGACCACAGGTTCGGACTCACTAACGGCTACTCACGCACGCTCGAGGAAGTGGGCAAGGAATTCAATGTCACAAGAGAACGCATCCGCCAGATCGAGGCGAAGGCGTTGCGGAAACTCCGCCACCCCACCCGCATCAGGAGGCTAGACGGCTTCCTGGACTCTTCAAAGTAATGGGGCATGCCACATGCGGCGGGACAGACATCCACCGCATCTCCGGCTGGCAACGCGGAAGTGGACCGCGAATGTAATCCACGGCAACCAATAAAAAGAGAACAAAAAAATGGTATCAACGAATGAGAACATTGTCGCCGAGCTGACCGAAACGGCGACCGCAACGGCGACTGCTGTCCAAAATGTCGCAGAGGAAGCGGCTGTTGCCGCGAAAGATGCTGAAGTGGCTACGGAAGAGAAAATTGGCGATATCGCAGAAGCTGTCGCCGAAACCGCCGAAGAAGGAGTTGCGGCAACTGAAGAAGGAATGGCAAACGCGCAAGAATCCGTAGAGGACTTGATCCAGACCGCCTCGACAACCGAAGAAACTGCCCCTATGACTGATGAAGGGCAAAGCTCCGTATCGAACGGAAAGATTATCGGGATCGCAGTCGCGGCGGTGGTCGTCATCGCAGTGATAATCGCCATCGCGAAAAAGCGCGGCGGCAACCAGAATCCAAACAGATCCAAAGGCAATGGATCCAAAGGCGACGGAGCGAAGGGCGATCCGAACCTCGTGGAAATCTATGTCGGCAACTTGAGCTACGATATGAACGACGCCCAGCTCCGCAGGGAGTTCGAGCGCTTCGGCGTTGTGAAGACGGCGCGCGTCATAACGCACCGCACAAGCGGCAAATCAAAAGGCTATGGCTTCGTGGAGATGCCGCACCGCAAGGAGGCGCTGATTGCCATCAAGGCGCTTGACACCACGGACGTCATGGGCAGGCGCATACGCGTCAACGAGGCCCGCGCCAACACGCGCCCGTCAGAAGACTAACAACTTATTACCTTGAGCCCGCGGGGAAAATTCACCGCGGGCTTATCCTCTTTTCATATAATTAATGTACAATACACAGAACATCCGCCCAATACCCATGGACCGATATAACGACAATGAAGGCCACGGATGGGCACCGCGCCGCGAATTCGGGAAAAAGCCCGAAATAAAGGGCGAAACCGATTCTTCGGGCAATTACCGCAACGATAACGTCTGGAGAAGCGCCCGCGCGAACCCCCGCCGGGATGACGGCTTCAAAAAGCCCTGGGAGAAACGCGAAGGCGGCCGTGACAGGCGCGACAGCGGAGACCGAGGAGGCGACCGCGGCGGATTCCAGAAGCCCTGGGAAAGACGCGATGCCGGATTCGACCGCGGCAGAGGCGACGACAGACGCGGCGGCGGATTCCAGAAGCCCTGGGAAAGACGCGATGCCGGATTCGGCGGCGGCAGAGGCGACGACAGGCGCGGCGGCGGATTCCAGAAGCCCTGGGAAAGACGCGATGGCGGATTCGACCGCGGCAGAGGCGACGACAGGCGCGGCGGTGGGTTCCAGAAACCTTGGGAAAGGCGCGAGGGCGGGTTTGACCGCGGGAGAAGCGACGACAGACGCGGCGGCGGATTCCAGAAACCCTGGGAGAGACGTGAGGGCGGATCCGACCGCGGCGATGCTGAACAGCCACCGGTCGAGCGTGCCCCGAAAGCCCCGGAAACGCCTGAAGGCGAGTTGCTTTTCGGTCGTCAGCCGGTATGCGAAATGCTGCGTGGCGGGCGACGCATCGTCAAACTTATGGTCATTGGCGACAACGTCAAGGACAGCGACGAGATCAACGAAATCAAGACCACGTGCGAAGAACGCGGAATCAAAATAGAGTACCACAAGAAGAGCACGCTGGATAGCTGGCTCAATTCGGCGAACCATCAGGGGGTCGTCGCAGCATGCGAGGAATACCCGTATGTGGAAATCGACGAAATACTCGCGGCTATGGAGGCCAAGGAGGGCAATGCCCTAATGGTCATCCTCGACCACGTCGTGGATCCGCAGAACCTCGGCTCGCTCATGCGCACATGCGAAGCGGCCGGCGTGGTCGGTGTTGTGATCCCCAGCGATCGCGCGGTGGGCGTGACGCCCGCTGCGGTGCGCGCCTCGGCGGGCGCGGCGGAGCATCTGCTCATTTCGCGGGTGCCGAATCTTGTGAGCGTCATCGAACGCCTGAAGACGATGAACGTGTGGACGACGGGTCTGGAAGCGATTCCCGAGTCGAAGCCATACACCGAAATCGACTTCAAGGGCAAGGTCTGCATCGTGATCGGCAGCGAGGGGCACGGGCTGAGCACGCCTGTTCGCAAGCAGTGCGACAACCTGGTGCGCCTGCCCATGTTCGGCAAAGTGTCGTCGCTCAACGCGGGCGTGGCGGGCGCGATCGCGCTCTACGAAGTGCTTCGGCAGCAGGATGCCTAGACATGGCGGGAGCTTTCACAGTCCTCAAAACCCAACAAGTTCTGCCCGACAGCCGTTACACGGCGCGCCGCGGCAGGCTCCAGACTGTGCATGGGCCGGTGGAAACGCCGGCCTTCATGCCGGTCGGGACCCAGGGGACTGTGAAGACTCTCGAGCCCCGGGATCTGCGCGACCTTGGAGTGGGCATGATCCTGGCGAATACCTACCACCTGCTCCTGCGTCCCGGCAACGACGTGATGAGTGAGTGCGGCGGGCTGCACAAATTCATGGCATGGAACGGGCCTATACTGACAGACAGCGGCGGCTTCCAGGTGTTTTCGCTGGGACATCTGCGGAAAATACGCGACGACGGCGTGGAGTTCCAGTCGCACGTCGACGGGGCGGCATTCTTCATGGGGCCGAAGGAATCCATGGAGACACAGCGGATTCTGGGGTCGGACGTGGCAATGTGCTTCGACGAATGCATCCCCTACCCCGCAACGCTTGAATACGCTTGCAAATCCGTTGATAAAACACTATTATGGGCGTCACTTTGCGCTTCACAGGAAAGGGCTTGCGGCCAGCTTCTCTTCGGCATTGTCCAAGGCGGAACATACGGGGAGTTGAGGGAAAAATGCGCACGAGGTCTTGTTGGAATCGGATTCGACGGTTACGGAATAGGCGGAGTGAGCGTGGGCGAGCCCCAGAATGTGTTGATCAAAGGAGTTGAGGACAGCACGATCCATCTTCCCGAAGACAGTCCCCGTTACCTGATGGGGGTTGGCGACAGGTTGCAGATCGTGGAGGCGGTGGCCAGAGGCGTGGACATGTTCGATTGCGTCATACCGACGCGTCACGCGCGCAACGGCTCCGCCTTCACCCGCGAGGGGATGCTGCAAGTCAAGGCAGGAAGGTACAAGCAGGACACGCGCCCCGTCGAAGAGGGCTGCGGATGCGAGTGCTGCCGGAACTTCACAAGGGCGTACGTGCGGCACCTCCTCAACGCCGGCGAAATCCTCGGGATACGCCTGCTGACACTGCACAACATACACGTTTACATGGCCTTCATGCGAAAGCTGAGGCAATCGATAGAAGACGGAACATTCGAAGAATTCAGAACTAAAACCACAATGGAGCTGAGCTCGGACATGGCCTCTTGAGAGGGGCGGGAACACAAGCCAAATATAAGGACACCAGAGAAAAATGAATCACGACTTCCAGATATTCCATGTAGCCCAGGCGCAGGCGCAGGCAACAACAACAACACAAACGGCGGCGCCGGGCGGCGCCGGGGATCAGCCGCCGGTATCCGCCATGGGCGCGATGGGGTCCTGGCTGCCGCTCATCCTAATATTCGCAATCATGTACTTCATCATGATCCGCCCCGCGCAGCGCAAGGAAAAAGAGCGCAAGCAGGAGATCATGGCAATTACCGCCGGAGCGAGGGTGCTCTTCGGTGGGGGAATCATCGGAACCATCGTCGAAGTCAAGGAGGCCACCTTCAAAGTGGAAGTCGCAAAGGGCGTGGCGCTCGAGATAGCCAAGGGCTCCGTGCAACGCAAAATCGACGGGGACGCCACAGTCTCGATTGACGATGCCCGGCAGTGAAATTTCAAACAACTAAGACCATAAAGTATATCGCTAAGGACAAATACAAGAAATGAATTCGAAATCCATGTGGCTGTGGCTGGTGCTGGTAATAATCGTCGCCTTCTCAGTGGCGCTCACAATCCCCCCGAAGGACAAGATCCGGCTGGGTCTCGACCTTAAGGGCGGATCCAGCTTCACGCTGGAGCTGGACAAGGACGCCATCGCTAAAACTGCCAGGGAACGCGCCCTCGACGGCGCCACCGAAGAGGAGATCCAGAGGCGTATCGATGAAACTATGAAAACAGCAGATGACACTGCCGTCGAGATCATACGCAAACGCGTCGACTCCCTTGGCACCGAAGAACCTGTCATCACAAAGAGCAAGAAAGGCCGCATATACGTGCAGATACCCGGGGCGTCGGAAGAGAAGCGCCGCGAAGCCGGAGAGCTGATTCGCAGCGTGGCGTTCCTCGAATTCCGCCTCGTAAGCACGCGTTCCCACGAACGGGGACTGAGCCTGATAGCCTCCGGCAAGGCGCCCACAGGATATAAAATCGCACCCATAAACGGCGAAAACTACTACGTCCGCGACTTATCTGTGCCGGAAACCCCGGAAGCTTCCGACCTCTACAACTACGGCGACCCTCCCCCGGGATACGTCTTCATGCTCGAGAAGTTGCGCATCGATGGCCGCGAGGCTTTCCGCCCGATTTTCGTGGGCCGCCGCCCCCTGCTCACCGGCGACACGCTCAGCCGCGCCGGCACGCAGATGGACACGATCGGCCGCCAAATGGTGACGCTTTCCTTCAACAGCGAAGGCTCTGCCAAATTCGCGGAAATCACGACCAAGTACTGCAAGGGCGGAACGGCCAACCGCGACTCGCGCGAAGGGCGTCAGCTCGCGATCATACTCGACGGCGTGGTCGAATCCGCGCCCGTGCTCAACGAGCCGATACCCAGCGGCAACGCCGTGATAAGCGGCAGCTTCACGCTTGCTGAAGCAAACAGCCTGCGCAACGTGCTCAACATCGGCGCCATGCCCGCGCCGCTTAAGCTCATCAGCCAGCATAACGTCGACCCGACTCTGGGAAAGGACGCAGTCGATGGTGCCGCCAAGGCCATTGTGGTCGGGTTCGCGGCGGTATTGCTGTTCGTGATCGTCTACTACCGCCACCTTGGAGTCGTGGCAGGCATCGCACTGCTTCTTGACCTGATTCTGTTGCCAGTATGCGCGATCATCACATCCGGATTCCTGGGGCTTTTCGCTGGCGACGCCACCGTGTCGGGGGGAGTGCAGCTCAAGCTGCCGGTTCTGACTTTGCCCGGCATCGCCGGTATCCTTCTGACCATAGGCATGGCGGTGGATGCCAACGTGCTAATCTACGAGCGCACTAGAGAAGAGCAAGCCCGCGGCCGTTCGCCGTTCCAGTCCATAATGGCTGGCTACGATCGCGCCTTCCTTGCTATTTTCGACGGCAACCTCACCACGGTTATCACAGGCGTCATCCTGTTTATCTACGGCACTGGCCTCATCCGGGGTTTCTCGGTCACACTCATCGCGGGCATCATGGCCAGCATGTACACCGCCCTTGTCGTTACCAAGATGATCTTCAAGGCCACAGTCAAAGAAAGCCGCACCGAGCCCATCAAGATGATGTCCTTCCTCCCCGAGGAATTGAACATACCCTTCCATAAGTATTTCAAGAAGTTCGGCATCTTCATTGCGGTCGTGATCGCCGTGACGGTGGGGATCACTATCGCCCGCGGAGTCAAAAATCCGTCTAATGTATTCGCGGTGGACTTCACAGGCGGGGCAAAGTTGTCCTTTGAAGTAGACAACCCGGACAAGGCCCCCCTCGGAGATATCCGCAATGCGCTCAACGCAGCCGGTATAAGAGACGCGGATCCGCAGTACCAGACCCTGATTGTAAAAGACTCCTCCACTGATCAAAATTCGGCAAATAAAGAAAACGCAACCGTCGACGAGAAGGCAACCACCAACGAAACGGCTTCCGCCAATGAAGCGGCAACCACCAACGGAACGGCTTCCGTCAACGAAAGCACTTCCGTGGACGAAAAAACCGCGGAAGAAGTAACGGTGCCCAAAGGCAAGAAAAAGACCTTGCTCGAGATCAAGGTGCCTGTCGGGGAAAACTACGACGACAAGGAGATGGCGAACAAGATCACGGCAGCGCTCGTCAACGCGCCGGAACTTGAAGGCGCCGGGTTCAGACCCGAGGGAGAACCAGAGTTCATAGGCTCGCAGATCGGCGCGGAGATGCGCAAAAGCGCGCTTATCGCCATAACGCTTTCGACGATTGCGATGCTGATCTACATTACGCTCAGGTTCGAGTTCGGATTCGCCATTGGCGCTATAGCCGCGCTCGTTTGCGACGTGCTCGTGACAGTCGGCGTGTTCGGAGCCCTGGGCTTCCAGTTCGACCTGACTATCGTCGCGGCGCTGCTGACCATAGTGGGTTACGGCGTGAACGACACAATCGTGCTCTTCGACCGCATTCGCGAAGAGCTCAGAAAAGACCAGAAGACAAGCTTCCCTGAGCTCACGAACAAGTGCATCAACCTAACGTTGAACCGCACGATCCTCACATCGACCTCAACGATGCTCACCGTCCTGGCTCTCTTAATCTTCACCACTGGCAACATATACGGCTTCGCGGTCTGCATGATGATAGGCCTCGTGGAGAGCACATTCACAACAATATTTGTGGCATCGCCGGTCATGCTGGCTTGGTACCGCAACAAGAGCCCGGACTTGTCGGGCAATAAACAATAAGGAGCAGACCCAAATGACAACAGCAGTAATCGTGGCAGCGGGTAAAAGCGAGAGAATGGGAGGCCAAATCGACAAAGCCTTCCTCACCCTTGGCTCAAAACCGGTCATCGCCTATTCGATGATGGCGTTCGAGGCGTGCCCGGACGTGGATGCGATTGTGCTGGTTGTCCGCAAGGAACAGCTCATCGCCTCGAGGGGCGTCGCCCAGATGTTCGGCTGCCACAAAGTGACAGCCATAGTCGCGGGCGGAGCGTCGCGCCAGGCCTCGGTCAGCAACGGCCTCGCCGCCTGCGACCCAGATACCACGATAGTGTGCGTGCACGACGGAGCACGCCCGTGCATCAAGCCCGAGCTCATCTCGGAGACGATAAAGGGGGCCAAAAGACACGGCTCGGCCGTCGCCGCCACGCGCGTCACAGACACCGTCAAACACGTGGAGCGCGGCCAGATCGTGACCTCCACCATCGACCGTGCAAAGGTTTGGACCGTCCAGACCCCCCAGACGTTCAAGTTCGACCTGCTCCACCGCGCTTTAAAGCAGGCCGAAGCCGACAAGACGACCTTCACCGACGAGGCCTCAGCCGTCGAACACATCGGGGAAAGAGTGTACCTCGTCCCCACGGAATTCCCCAACATCAAAATCACGGTTACCGGGGATCTCACGGTCGCCGCCCTGCTGTTGGGAATCTAGCGAATGGAATCCAAACCAACCCACGAATTCATGGACAAAAAGTTTGCAATACTCGGCGACATACACGCGAACATAGACGCCCTCAAGGCCGTCGTCGAGGATGCGCGTTCGCGCTCGGTCACCGACTTTATTTGCGTGGGAGACATCGTCGGCTACAACGCGAGCCCAAACGGATGCGTCGACCTCATAAGAGAACTCGACTGCTTCACCGTGCGCGGGAACCACGACCACTATTGCGCGTACGATGAATCTCTCGACGACTTCCATCCAATGGCGGCAAGCGTCATAGCGTGGACCAGAAGGCAGCTCGTAGGCGACCGCGCGCAATGGCTCAAAGGCCTGCCGCTGCAGGCGTTTTTCCAGGGCATCACGCTCGTTCACAGCACGCTCGACATGCCCGAGAGATGGGGCTACGTGTTCGACACCATAGAGGCCGAAGCGCATTTCTTCTACCAGAACACCCAGCTCTGCTTCCACGGCCACACTCACGTCCCGGTCGTCTTCCAGAAACACGGCGCCATTGTGGAGCACCTCGACCCTGAAACCACACACATATCCCTCGGACGCAAATATTTCATCAACACCGGCAGTGTCGGCCAG
>JALHHX010000016.1:38056-46434 GCA_022837245.1 Lentisphaerota bacterium | reverse complement strand
TTAAGGTGGAAGGCTTTGAATACAAAATCTCACGCCGCAAATCGTACGGAATGGACGGATGCGGTTTCGACGTCTTGCTCAAAGGCGAACACAGACACGACCACCATCATGACCATGGACACTCGGACGACCACGATCATGAGCATACGCATGACCATGATCACGAGCATGAACACGATCACGAGGCAGCGCATGAACACGTGCACCGTAATATTTCCGACGTCTATGAGGTGATTGACCGCGGGGAGATGACGGACAACGCCAGGGCTCTTGCAAAAAAGGTTTTCATGCTTGTCGCCGAGTCAGAAGCCAAGGCGCACAACCTTCCTATCGAAGAAGTGCATTTCCATGAAGTTGGCGCAATCGATTCGATTGTGGACATAATTTGCGCGGCTGTCTGTCTTGATGATTTGGGGCTTGATGATTGCGTTGTGACCGGCGTTTCCGAGGGCACTGGTTACGTGCGTTGCCAGCATGGCGAATTGCCGGTGCCGGTTCCCGCCGTTGTGAACATTGCATCCAAATACTCTATCCCTCTCCGGATATTGGCGGAGGTACGCGGCGAAATGGTCACACCCACCGGCATCGCCATCGCCGGGGCGATTCGCACGCGCACTGCGCTCCCCGCCCAGTATGTGATCGAGAAGAGCGGGGTGGGGGTTGGCACGCGCGATTTCGGGCGGCCGAACATGCTTCGCGCGATGATCGTCTCAGAAGAGGTGTCTGAAGACGCCATGTGGGTTGTTGAAAGCAACATAGACGACTCCACCGGAGAGCAACTTGGGCTGGCGATCGAGGAGCTCATGAAGGCGGGGGCGAATGATGCGCATTGCGTGCCCTGCATAATGAAAAAGTCGCGTCCTGCGTACCTCCTGCGCGTAGTGGTGTCGGAGAAGAACCTCGCTGCGGTCGAGGACGTGGTCTTCCGCTGCACCACCACGATCGGGCTGCGCCGCCATCGCGTGGAGCGGACTTGCCTGGAGCGTTCAACCGTGCGTGTGATGCTGCCCTACGGATCGGTTGATGTCAAAAAGAGCGTTTGGAAAGGGGAAGAGTCGTTTCATCCTGAATTCGAGAGCGTCAAGAAGCTGTCCCTTGAGACTGGGTACGACTTCAAGAAAATCTTTGAGGAGGCAAAAAGGGTCTGTGCGAGTGAAGGAGCGTCTTAAAGGGCACTTGCGCAATTATGCCCCTGGAGGAATCCTGCTAGCGTACTCCGGCGGGGTCGACAGCTCCGTGTTGCTGGCAGTTCTCGCGGAGATGAACGATGAAACCCCGTTTCGTCTGCGCGCCGTAATCTTTGATTCGGCGTTGCAGGCCGGCGCGGGGCTCGACGAGGCTTTCGAGAGGGCCAGGCGCCGTGGCGTGGATGTAAGGATGGAAAAGCTCGATCAGCTTGCCGTAGCCGGCTTTTCCGAAAATCCCGAAGACCGGTGCTATCTATGCAAACGTGAGTTGCTCGCGCGGTTGCTTAAGATCGCAGAAGAAAACGGCTATGCGACGGTTATGGACGGTACCAACGCCGATGACATTCACACCTACAGGCCCGGGTTGCGCGCGCTTGAGGAGAGCGGAGTTGTATCACCTCTGAAAGATGTTGGTTTGACGAAAGCCGACGTGCGCGCGATCGCGCGCGATATGGATCTGCATGTGTCGGAGAGGCCTGCTGCCCCGTGTCTTGCCACGCGTTTCCCCTATGGGGCAAAACTAACGGAAGATGTTCTTAAGAAGGTGGCCGACGGCGAGGCGGTTCTCCGCGGGATGCTCCCTGAAAACACCCCGTTCCGAATCCGCGTTCATGGCGATATAGCCCGTCTTGAAGTCCCGCCAGTGGCATTCGGCGTCATAATGGAGCAGCGTCATCAACTCGTGGATGCACTCAAAACCCTTGGCTACCGCTACATCAACCTCGACCTTGAAGGTTTCAGATCCGGCAGCATGGATTCTCTTGTAAAACAGTCTGATCTCCTATAAAATGGAAGCATCATTCTTTCAATCTTTCAATCGCTGAATTGAAAGAGTTGTTCCGAAAAGAGCTCCTAAAGAAAAAGGAGAATGCAGTCGCAAGCCAAATCGAGCAGATCAAGGATTACGAGCAATACGACGACATCCAAAGTACTTTCAGGCAGATTGCACACCCACACCCAACAAGGTGGAGGCCTTTTTCAAACTGTCTGAAAAGCTTGCTTCAGAGTGTGGAACCGAGGCCGACTGGCATGGGAAAATCAGCGATGCTGCCCTGGATTGGCTGAGTCTTTAGAACTTGTCGTCTGCCCAGTGGATTCAACAAACCTACTTGGCAACGTCCCCGTTTTCGTCGAAGCTCTTGTCGTATTCGGAGATGTGGAGAGCGAGCATTTCGGAGGCTTTGGCTGGATCGTGGCCGCTGATCGCCTTGTAGATCGCATCGTGCTGTTCGAGGACACGGAGTGCTTTTTTCTTGGGAAGAATGTTGGATCCGTAGAACGGGCGGGGGAGGGTGGAATAAGCACGCTGTAGTACGCGGCTTCCCGAAGCACTCACGATCTCGGAATGAAAATTTATATCCTCGCGCACACGCGATCGGACATCGCCTTGCTCAATTGCCTCGCGCATTAGATCGCAGCAGAGCTGGAGCCGGATGAGAACCTCGCGCGTGGCGTTCTCCGCTGCGCGGTGGATGGCCATGGTTTCGAGCGATATCCGGACTGCGTATACGTCCCTGATTTCGTTGTCAGAACTAGTTTCGACAAAATATCCGAGCGACGGGACCTTGCGCACCAGGCCCTGTCCCTCAAGTATGAGCAGGCTCTCGCGGACGGGACCTCGCTTGACGCCCATGATATCCGCGATGTACTTCTCGGTGATGCGCTGGCCATGCTCGAATTCGCCTAGTATGATAGACTCTCTAAGTCGACGACACAGGTCGACTTGCTGCGTGGCGGGTTCGTTATCAGATTTCCGGTTCATAGTTTTTTTCCTTTTCTGAAAAGTGTGTTGCGGCGGTTATTCGATGGCGGACGCTATTGGGAGCACGTATTTGGCGAGGTCTTCCCTCGGAAGTTCCTTGAGCACGGCGAATGGAACCGCGGCGTCGATAGAGAAATTGCCAGAGACGGTGCGGCGCAGGCTTGCTAGGAGGCCGCCGCAGCCGAGTTTCTCGCCCACGTCGTGGCAGAGTGTTCGCACATATGTGCCCTTGGAGCATTTGACTGATATGCGGCTGTCTGGGATCCCAAACTCGATGAGATCGAATTTGTAGATGTGGACGAGGCGCGGCTCGCGCTCGACGACCACGCCTTTGCGGGCTAGTTTGTAGAGTGGCACGCCGTCTTTTTTCAACGCGGAGACCATCGGGGGTGTCTGGTAGATATCGCCCGTGAGCGACGCCATCGCCGCGCGCACCGCCACTTCGGAGAGTCCGGAGGGGTCGCTGCCGTGGGTCAACTCGCCTTCCGCGTCCTGTGTGGACGACGACACGCCTAAGCGCATGACGCCCTCGTAAACTTTGTCGCCCCCCATGACTCGGTCGGAAAGTTTTGTGGCGCGCCCCAGCAGCAAGACGAGGAGACCTGTGGCTCCTGGATCGAGCGTTCCGCCGTGCCCTACTTTTTTTATGCGGAACATTCTGCGGATGGCGTTGACGACGTCGTGCGAGGTCATGCCGGCTGGTTTGTCCACGAGCAATATGCCGTCGAGTCCGGAAGTGGACGGTCTTTGCGGCGGGGGCGGGTTGGCTGTGAATGAGTGGTTCATCTGAAGTTTTCTGCAGTCTTATGCGGCGCCTGTTATTTCACGCGCTTTATTTTCGCCCCCAGGGCGGCCAGAGAGGTTTCGATTGATTCGTATCCCCGGTCTATGCTTTCGGCGTTGCCGATCGTTGTCGTGCCCTGCGCGCACAGGCCTGCGACGAGCAAGGCCATGCCGGCGCGGATGTCTGGGCTGGACATGCGCGTGCCTCGGAGTTTGGAGATTCCTTTGACCACGACACGGTGGGGATCGCACTGCACGATCTGGGCGCCCATGCCGATGAGGTGGTCGACGAAGTACAAGCGGCTCTCGAACATCTTCTCGAAGAAAAGCGCGATGCCGTCCGCCTGCGTGGCAAGCACTATCAAGACGCTAAGCAGATCCGTCGGGGTGGAGGGCCAAACGCCGTCCTCGATTTTGAGGATGGCGCCCGACATCTCGGTCGAAATGCGCAGATCGACGTACTTGGAGTCGAAGGTCAGGACGCCGGCTTCGTTGCGGGTCCACGTGACGCCCAGCTTGGAGAATGGGCGTTCGAGCACCTCGAAATCCTCGGCCAGAGTGTTCTCGACTTTGATTTTTCCGTGCGTGGCCGCCGCTGCTGCTATGAAGCTGGCGGATTCGATGTAATCAGGTCCCACTCGGACTTTCGCGCCGCTGAGCGATTCGACGCCTTCCACGACAAGCCTGTTAGTGCCAATGCCCTCGATCTTGGCGCCCATGGTCAGCAGCATGCGGCAGACGTCCTGCACGTGCGGTTCGCATGCGACATTGAAAAGCTCTGTGCGGCCTTTCGCGAGCGAGGCCGCCATCACCAGGTTCTCGGTGGCGGTTACGCTGGCCTCATCGAGCAAAATGCGCGTGCCAACGAGTCGGGAATTGGTGCGGAAATCGTATGGGATCTTGTCGGGATCGACCACGACGCCGAGTTTGCGCAGACCTTCGAAATGAGTGTCTAGGCGGCGGCGGCCGATGACGTCGCCGCCAGGCGGCGGCACAACCACGTGCCCCATTTTGGCGACAAGCGGTCCGGCGAGCAGAACGGACGTGCGAACCTTGTTGCAAAGTTCCGCAGGTAGGGTCGTTGTGCTGACCGTGGTGGGGTCGATTTTGGCGGTGCGGGTCTTTTCATCGAACGCCACGTTCGCGCCTATGGAATCGAGAAGCTCCAGCATCACCTTGACATCGTTGATCACCGGGAGATTGGAGATCTCGACGGGAGAATCTGCCAGAAGGGCGGCGGCGATCATCGGAAGAGCCGCGTTTTTGTTTCCAGGGGTGACGTGGATACCTGAGAGCGACGCCCCGCCTTCAATTACGAAATCTGACATATAAAAACCCCGTCAAAACCCACACGTGTCATATATAAACCGGTCCTTCTGTTTTATCTCCTCGGGTGTGAGGCCTGTCAGCTCGTGTGGGAAGACGAGCCAGGTGCCGGTTTCTTTGAAGTAGAAATCAGGGATGAAATCCGTGATGTTGTGCTCGGGCCTGTAGTAAAGTGTGGCGACGCGAACGCAGTCGGTGGCTTCTAAAAGTTTATCGCGGACGGCGCGGACAGTGGAGCCGGAGTCGAAGATGTCGTCCACCACGAGCACGCGCGTGTGCGGACCCAGCTTTTCCATGATGCAGTCCATGTTTTCGACAGAAGGTTCACAACGCTCCCCTATGCCCGTATAAGAGCAGGTCTTTATGCTTGCATGGTAGCACTCCACGCCTTTGAAGTCGAAGAATTCATGGATAGCGATGCCGACCGGCGCGCCGCCGCGCCATAGCGCGATGAGCACCTCGGGGCGGAATCCGGAATCGTAGATTTCACGGGCGAACGCGAAGCTGTCGCGCAGCATCTCCGTTGAATCCAGATAAATTTTATCGCCCATTCGCTTAAATTCCTATACCAAGACGCGGATTCCGGAATCCGCGCCTACTTATCCTGCGCGGGTGGCGTGGCTGGTGCCCCCGGGACATGGTTCTGGGCCCGCAGTTTGATGTGGAGCTCGCGCAGTTGTTTCTCCGTGACCTCGGCAGGCGCGTTCATCATCAGATCCTGCGCGCGCTGGTTCATGGGGAATGCGATCACCTCGCGGATGTTCTCGGCTCCCGCGAGTAGCATCACCATGCGGTCGATGCCGGGGGCGATGCCGCCGTGCGGGGGGGCGCCATATTTGAATGCGCCGGAGAGCGCGGGGAAGCGGTCGTAGACCACGGCTTCGCTGTAGCCGGCGATTTCGAACGCTTTGACCATGATGTCGGTGCGGTGGTTGCGGATCGCGCCGGATGAGAGCTCGACCCCGTTGCAAACCACGTCGTACTGGTAGGCGAGGATCTCGAGCGGGTCTTTTCCGAGGAGGGCCTCCATCCCGCCCTGTGGCATTGAGAACGGGTTGTGCGAGAAGATTATGTCGCCGCTCTCTTCGTCCCGCTCGAACATCGGGAAGTCTACAATCCAGCAGAAGCGGAAGACGTCCTTTTCGACGAGATCAAGGTCGCGCCCTAGTTTGAGGCGGATGTCGCCTGCGATTTTGGCAGCCACGGCCGGGGCGTCGCACATGAAGAACATAACGTCGCCATCTTCCATGCCGCCACGGCGGGCCAGCTCTTCGAGCTCTTCGGGTGTCATGAACTTCGCGATAGGGCCCTTGATCTTATCTGTATCCCAAACGAGATAGCCCAGACCCTTCGCGCCGATCTCCTTGGCATATGACTCCATTTTGTCGAAAAAACTGCGCGGGCGGTCCTTGATCCCCTTGACTGGTATGGCGCGCACGACGGCGCCTCCCTTGACTGCCTTGGCGAATGCGCCGAAGCCGGATTTCTCGAAGATGTCGGAGACGTCGCACATCTCTATAGGTATGCGCAGATCTGGTTTATCGGAGCCATACTTAAGGATCGCCTCACGGTAGGGGATTCGGATGAACGGGCCTTTGTCCATGCGCTTTTCGCTGAATTTTGTGAACGCTTCGTAGAGCACCTCCTCCACGACCGCGAAAATATCGTCCTGCGTGACGAACGACATTTCGATGTCGAGCTGGTAAAACTCCCCGGGTGAGCGGTCGGCGCGGCCGTCTTCGTCGCGGAAGCAGGGCGCGATCTGGAAATAGCGGTCGAAGCCGGCGACCATCAGCAACTGCTTGAAAATCTGCGGCGCCTGCGGCAGGGCGTAGAACTTGCCGGGATGGACGCGGCTGGGAACCAAGTAGTCGCGCGCGCCTTCGGGCGAGCTTGAGGTCAGGATCGGCGTCTGGAATTCATTGAAGCCGAGAGAAGTCATTTTCGAGCGCAGGAACGCGATCACCTTGGAGCGGAGCAGGATGTTGTTGTGGAGGCTTTCGCGGCGCAGGTCGAGGTAGCGGTATTTCAGGCGGAGGTCCTCGGGGCCTACTTCGTCGCTCTCGCCCGCAAGGTAGATCGGCGTGAGCTCCGACTCCGATTCGAACACGACACTCTCCGCTACGACCTCGATTGCGCCCGTGGGGATGTCGGGGTTGACCATGGCCGGCTCGCGTTTCACCACATTGCCTGTGATGGTGAGCACGCTTTCGAGGCGCACTTCGGAGCATTTGGTGAAGAATTCCCGGCTGGGGTGAATTATCACCTGCGTGCGGCCATAGTGGTCGCGGAGGTCTAGGAACAGTATTCCGCCATGGTCTCTTTTATGGAAGACCCATCCGGAGATGCGTACTTCCCGGCCCGCGTGTTCCGGGCGTAGTTCGTTGCAGGTGTGGGTGCGAAATGGATGCATTTGTGCCAATCTTGAGAAAATGAAAAAGAACTCTAAACATAACTCTCATGTACTGCATGAAAGCAGGGGCTTAAGGTACTCCCGAACGGTGATAAAAGTCAACAGCAATCTCACAGCCTGTCTTCCATATGTATATACCCTGCGGAAGCCTCGACGCTCTTGTACGCGGGACGGATTATTTTCCCGTTGTTGGCCACCTCCTCTATCCTGTGGGCGCACCATCCGGCGACTCGGGCGATTGCGAAGAGCGGCGTGAATAGCTCGCTCGGGATCCCCAAGAGGTCGTAAATGAGACCCGAATAGAAGTCCACGTTGGCGCTGACGCCCTTGTAGATCCTGCGTTCCTTTGCGATGGCGAGCGGCGCGAGGCGCTCCACGCGTTCGTAGAATCTGAATTCATCAAGCCGTCCCTTCGCCTCGGCGAGCGGTTCCACGTGTTTTTTGAGGATTTCCGTGCGCGGGTCGGAGCGGGAATAAACTGCGTGCCCCATGCCGTAGATGAGGCCTGTGTTGTCGAACGCCTCCTTTTTGAGGATACGCGATAGATACGCTGAGATCTCGTTCTCGTCCTCCTTGTCGGAGATATCCTTGTCCATCGCGGCGAACATCTGCAGCACCTTGAGGTTGGCACCGCCGTGGCGCGGTCCTTTAAGGGAACCGAGGGCGGCGGAAATGGCGGCGTATGTATCCGTTCCACTCGATGACACCACGCGAGATACGAACGTCGAGTTGTTGCCGCCACCGTGCTCTGCGTGCAGCACCAGCACGAGATCTAGCATCCGCTCCTCCAGCTCCGTGTAAATGGAATCAGTCCGGAGCATGTGAAGGATGTTGCCGGCGGTCGAGAGCCCGGACTGCGGCGGGTGTATTACCATGCTGCGGCCACCGTACGTCCGCGAGCAGACCT